>NZ_JBFBBE010000124.1:0-25156 GCF_040682555.1 Streptomyces sp. NPDC051172 | reverse complement strand
CCTGATCCACAAGACCGGCCCCGCCACCTACGCCCTCGCCTGCTGACCCGACACGCTCGACACCGACCAGAAGATCCTTAACTTCCCGGCCTTGCTGCATGAAGCGACGCACGAAGGCCGTGATCGGTACGGCCCCGACCGCCTCGCTCCTCACCGGCAGCACCGGGGTCGCCGAGGGCAAGGGCCGGTGGCCCGGCTCCAAAGAGGTCTCCGTCATGCTGCCCGAGGGCCAGACCAAACCGGCCATCGCCACCGAGTGGTGACCGGCGGTGAGGTGGCGCTTACCGGAGCAGCGGCCTCGGCCGGACCGCGCTCAACCCTTCCGCGTCTGCCGGTTCACCCGAGCTCTACACCGACCCTGATGTAGCCGGACAGCCACGACATCGGCCTCTCGATCACCCACCTGCGGCGGCCCAGCCGTTCGCTGGACTCGATGCCTTTGCGGGCTATCCGGACTCCAATGCGCTTGCCACGTAACCGTTTCCGCAGGTCTGGTCGGTCGTAGGCTTTGTCCGCGCGTAGCCGTTGGGGATTACTGACTTCCTCGGGTTGTTGTCGGCTGCTGGGTGAGGGTCAGTCTGGTGCCGGCCAGGCAACCATCGATGAGGTCGGGCCGGAGCTGGATATGACGTAAGCCCCGGCGAAGGGTGCGTTCGAGGTGCTCGTCGTCGGTGAAGGCAACGTTGGCGAGCGACCCGCGCCGTAACAGCGACCAGATGCCCTCGACCGGGTTCAAGTCCGGTGCGTAAGAGGGCAGTTGGACGATCGTGAGCCAGTCGTGTGCGGCCGCGTACTCACGCATTCCGGCGGCCCGGTGGGTGTTGAGATTGTCCCAGATCAGGACGATGGGGGCCTGGAGTTGGATATGGGCGCGGACGATCAGGTCGCGGTAGTCGTTCCAGGCGAAGGTGTCGCGGCCTTTGCCCCGGTGCTTGCGGTGGCGGCGCGGCCGGTAGATCAACCGGGAAGTCTCGCCCGGCTTGTAACAGCACATCGCCGCGATCGACCAGCGACGCCAGGAGCGGCCCCGCACTCGCACCACCGGCGTGTGTCCACGCCGGCCCCAGGTGCGAGCGCGCGGCGGTGTCATCGAGAACCCGGCCTCGTCCTCGAAGACGATGTATGCCCCCAGCGCCGCCGCGGTCATTCCGCCTGCGGCCACACGTCCTTCTTCCACAGGCCCACCGCCTGCTCGTCGCGCTCAAGTGCCCGCCGGGCGGGACACTGCCAGGACCAGCCGTGCCGGTGCATCAGCCGCCACACCGCCGCCGACGAGCAGCCCAATCGGAACTTCCGGGCGATCAGCTCTCTGATCCGGGCCAGGGTCCAGCGCTGGTCCTCCCAGCCATGCACGGCCGGCCCCAGCGCCAGTTCCTGTTCCAGTTCGGCGAACTGGCCATCGGACAGCTTGGGCAGTTTCGGCGGCCCCGAGGAGGCGAGGGCTGCCATTCCGCCCTCCCGCCAGGCACGCCGCCAGCGTTCCACCGACCGCTCGCTCACCCGCAGATCCTTCGCGATCAGCGCGTTTCTCTCACCGCGACCAAACCGCTCGCCCGCCTCGTACCGGATCCGTTCGCGTAACCGCCGCCTCTCGGCGGTCAGTCCGCCGCCCTGCGCGTACCGCATACCACCGGCCTACCGCAGGGATCACCACCCGTCACCACCCCCGACAACACCCCGAAGAGATCAGTAGGTACCGGCCTCGATGAGGGTCGTGTCTCGTTTGGTGACCCTCGATCATGGGCTTCAGCCCCTCGCTGTCGTGGGTGTTGCCGGCTGAGACGCCGACGAGGAGAGGCAGTCCGTTCGCGTCCGACAGGATGTGCGGACGGCGCGGACTGTCGCCGGCCCGCCCGCCATTGGCGTCAGTGCTGCAGTGAGCAGAGAACCTCACCCACCGGCAGACACCGGCCCCGTCCGCAGCCGTCTCGACTGGAAGCACTGTCCCGGCCTGGAGCTGCACGATCCGGGGGTCGGCTTCACAGCCCTGAGCGACATCCATGACCAGACCACCGAGGACGATCCCGCAGACCGGCTACCGGCCCTGGCCATGGACCAGCTCGCCACGGCGGAGCCGGTCAGACGACGAATCGGCTCGACCAGCAGACCGAGAGCAATAAAGGCACAGTTTCGCGATCCGCGCCGGCATCGAGGCCACCCCCTCGGAGGGCGTCCGGGCCCAGGGCCTGCGACGTTCCCGCTACCGACACTGCACCCAGAACACGACGCCGGGCCACGCACTTCCTGTGTCAATCACGTCTCGCGGCTCGGGCGATCCGGCCGATCGTAGATCCCGGCGTGTCAATGGATGATATTGCGATTTTTCATATTAACGTCATGTGACTATACGGAACCGATCCCTTACGGATCGCACTCACCTCACTCCAAACGGAGATGACATGCACAAGCTTCTCAAGGCTGCCGTCCTGACGGTCACCCTCGGCAGCGTTGGACTCCTGAGCACCGGCACCGCCACCGCCACCGGGGACGACGGTCACGGCGGCAACGTCCTGCAGAGCGCCCACTGCAAGTCGCACGACCTGAACGTCGACGTCCTCGGCCAGGTCGGCGTCCTCAACGGCGCGCTGGGCAACGCGCTCGGCGGCGAGGGCAACTCGGGCGGGCAGGACACCCACGTCGGCTCGTCCATGGGCTGCGACAACCGCGCCTTCTAGGCCGTGCCATAGAAGGGGGGACCGCTGTGCCCTGTTGTACAGGTCGGTATGCCGTCCGCATGCCGACGGGGGCTGATCGACGTGAGTCGTCGGCGGGTGCAGACCAGCGCCCCATTGCGAGACCAACCGGTGGAGCACAGGCCGTGCAGACGGTCTGTGGGTTGTTCCGCTGATGGCAGCGCGCCAGTCTAGCGAGCCGTGCTGACCAGGCCGCAGGCCAATGCCGATGACACCGAGACGCCTCCAAAACCAGCTCAGGGATCTTGTCCGCCCTCGCGGATCAGGTCCCTGAACTGGTTTGTCTCTGTCGGCGTGTCGGGGTCTTGCCGAGTCAGTGGGACGGGGCACTCGCTGGGCGGGGCTCACCCGGCCAGGGCCAACTGGAACCCTGACCTGTATCCACATCTGACTTCTGTGGGGCCGGACGAATCTTCCGGCAGGGGCGAATATGCTACGGGCCATCCGATGACGTCCGGGTCCTGATCGTCGGTCAGGACCCCTGTCCCACTCCGCGACGGCGATCGGGCCGAGTTTCGCAGCGCCGACGCGCAGTACACAGAAGACGCCGCACAGCACCTCCCGGTCCGGCAACGCCTTGCGCGCCGGACACCGAAAGCGGCATACGCGCTGCGGCAAAGGCAGCTTGATCTGCGTGCAGTCTGCCCCCGCTCCGGTGCGACAACCAAGGACAGCGGACACCAGCGGCCGTCCACGCTTTGGCGGACTGCCCGCCGCGTCGAGACCGAGCGCGCCGGGTTCAGCCGCCGCTGCAAGCCGGCCACCTGCAGGCGAAACCTGCGCCCGCAAAACGGCACACCGCCTCATGCCGAAGGAATGTGAAACTCGAACTCGGGACAGTCCCACGGCACGGCGGGCGGGTTCGCGAACACGGTCCTGGTCCGCACCGCACCGCACCGACGCGGTGGTAGAAGCCCTCGGCGGGATGATGCGACACGACCTTGAGACGGTCGAGCCCGGCGGCACGGGCCTCGGACTCCATGTGCGCAACGAGCAGTCGTCCAATACCCCGCCCCTGCACGTCGTCTGCGACGAACAGCAGGTCGAGTGCAGCACACGCAGGGCACCCGGCTGAATTCCGCACACTACGGCGAGAGGAAGCCGCACCGCTTCGGCGTCGATGCCCGCGTCCAGTTGCCGGACGTCACCGTGCAGCGTGATGCCGTGAGCCGACCAGACGACAACCCCTTCACCCGCCGGACCGGCACCGTGCTGGTGGGTCCGGGGCGCCTGAGCCGGGCGCTTGAGGATGAAGGCGCACAGATGTCCGGTGGTGAGTGCCTGTTCCAAATGCGGGCGTCTCTCCGGGAGCTGTCGGGAACGTGCTGGGTCATAGGCGGATGATGACGAGAGCGATGTCGTCGAAGACGCCCTCTGCGACGTTGAGCCGGGTCAGCAGTGCGTCGGCCAGTAGGTCAGGGGGGAGGGTTTGGTCTTGGGCCAGGGCTGTGGTCAGGCGTGCCAGGCCGGTGTCGATGTCCTCGTCGCGGCGCTCGATGAGGCCGTCGGTGTACAGCACGAGGATGTCTCCCGGCGTGTAGGGGATGCCGGCCTGAGGGCGGGGAACATGGTGCTCGCGTGTGCCGAGTGGCGGGTCGGTGGCCTGGTCCAGCAGGTCGTAGGTTCCGTCGGTGTGGAGCAGGATCGGCGGTGGGTGCCCGGCATTGCTGTAGACGATCAGTTTGCTGCGGGTGTCGATGAGTACCTTGACTGCGGTGGCGGCCATGGCGCCGTCCACGGAGCGGGCATAGAGGCCGAGGACTTCCAGGGCCTGGGCGGGGCTGGGAATGGCGCGGATGACGGCGCTCAGGGCGCTACGGAGCATGCCCATGACGGCCGCGGCGTGCAGGCCGTGGCCGACTACGTCTCCGACCGCCACGGCGTAGCGGTCGGGTGGCAGGTCGACGATGTCGTACCAGTCGCCGCACACGTTCAGTGACGCGGCCGCGGGCAGGTAGCGCACGGCGATGTTGGTGTGCCGGTCCAGGTCGGGGACGGAGAGCATGGCTTCCTGCAGGGTGATGGCGACCTGCTGTTCGCGGGCGTGGGCCTGGCGCAGTTCCTGGTTCAGCCGGTGCAGCTCGCGGGCCCTTGCGTACAGTTCGGCTGCCATGCTCTCGGTTCGTTCGGGCGTCTCCTTGCTGAGCTGATGGGCCTGGGGTGAGTGGACGAAGGCCGTGACGTCCGTCACCTGTTGGATGATCCACTTCACTGTGCCGTCAGGTCCGCAAAGGGGGGTGTGGATGACGGACCACCATCGCTCCTCGAACTTGTCCTGTTGATCGGGGGCGGGAACGTCGTACCGCTGGAGCACCGCGCTTTCCGGCTTCCCGGTGTGTACGAGCCGGTGCAGTGCGGCTTTCAGGTCTCGTTCCGCGTCGTCGCGGATGCCGGGATTTTCAGGCAGGGCGTCGAAGAAGTACTTCCCGATCAACTCGTCCTTGGTCCGGCCTGCACGCAGGCATGCCGGGTTGACGTAGCGGATCACCAGGTCCGCATCCAGCACCAGGTACGGGCTTGGTGTGGCGTCGAAGAACGCCGTGAAATCGATGTCCGCTGTCATCACGCGCTCTCCGTGGCCGCGAGAGCGACTGCCTGGACTTCCAATCTACGGGCGATCCAGTGCTCGGGCTCGTTCGTTCGCTTTCCTTCACTCGGCACCGCGACCCCCGACCGGGTCCCGGAAGCTGCTGCCCCGCAGCTGGAGCCATGCCCGCCGACCAGGCCCCGGCTCGTTTACGCAGCCGAGGCTGAGCCAGAGGGATGCGGGCTGGAGGAGTCTCCGCCGGAGGCGAGGCAAGCCTTCTGGAGCGAGGAGTCCCAGCGCTGTTGGTATCGCAGAGAGGTCGCCCGAAGCGGGAGCCAGGGCGACGGCACCGACCAGGAAACTCTCCGTGGACAACCCCCCGCCAGGCGATACGGGGCTGGTCGGAGTGACGATGGAAGGAACCGATCCACACCTCTATCGGGGACGGTGAGGCGGCATGACATCCCTCTCCGCAAGCCCGGCAGGCACCGGCACCATTCCCCCGCACGGCACCGCTCCACAGGACCCTTGCTCGGCGGAAGCCCGGCAACCTTGGCGAACATGGGCTGGTAATTCCTTCTCACCGCCTGAACACCGAGAGGCGATGCGGTGATGGCCGGCGCTCGGACGCGTGCCCGGGTGGTGATCGTGATCAATCCACACTCGGGCGGCGGCAAGGCGGCTCGTCACGGCCTGGTGCAGCGGGCCGAGGAAATGGGAGCCCAGGTCTGGACGACCAGCGCGGAACAGGACGCGGCGTCGCTCGCGAGGAACGCCGTGGTGGAGGGGGCGCAGGTACTGGGGGTCGCGGGCGGTGACGGCACCGTGTCGGCGGTCGCCGAGGTGGCCGCTGACACGGGCCGGTCGCTGGTCGTGGTCCCGGCGGGTACCCGCAACCACTTCGCCCGGGACCTGGGCCTCGATCTGCGCGATCCGGGGCGGGCGCTGGACGCCCTGGTCGACGGTGAGCCCGCGCAAGTGGACCTGGGCGTGCTCGGCTCGCGTGTCTTCATCAACAACGTGTCTTTCGGCCTGTACGCCGATGCCCTGCTGGAGCCCGGATACCGGGAGGACAAGCCTCGCGCGTTCGCCGCAGTGGCACCCGACTACGCCAAGGGCAAGCAGTGGGTCGAGGCCCGCGTGGACACACCATGGGGGACCGTCGAGTTCCCGCAGGTGGTGCTGATCTCCAACAACCCTTACCACCTGGCCACACCGCGTTGGCTCGGGCGTCGCTTCTCCCTCAGCACGGGACAGCTGGGCGTCATCGTTCTCAAGCGCCGGGCGCAGGCTCCCCCGGATCTCCTGCGGCATCTGCGCAGCGACCTGCGACAGTACAAGCGCGGTACCGGGTCGGCGGAGAATGGGGCCGTCATCTGGTCTGCCCCCGGCATCACACTGCACGGCGAGGTGCGGCACCTCGACGCGGGCGTCGACGGCGAAGCGGTGCGGCTTCCTCTGCCCGCCGTGTGCAGTATCCGGCCGGGTGCCCTGCGTTTGCTGCTGCCCAAGGACCGCCCGGGGGTGCCACCGGAGCGCGCCATGCGCCACTGAGGGAAATCCCTGAGTGCCGGACTCCCGTATCCCTTGCCTCACCGGGGTCGGCCGAGCGTGACGTCCGCGCTGCGCTCCGCTCGGCCCATCCGCCTTCGCGGATCATCTGCTGGACATCCCGCTTCATGAAAGCCTGGGGCTGACGGGACCCTGACCGCGTGGTGAAGGCGCTGACCGAGGTGCCCGCCTGCTGCACGGAGTGCCGCTTGGCCGCTCGTCCGTGGCTGCCCGGCCGGGCCCGGTGATCAGTGCTGGGGGTGCGGGCGGTGGAACAGGGGCCGCCGCTGTGTGGCAGTGCCGCCCGGAGCGAGGCGGCCGACTTCGACGCGCATCCTGATGGCCTGGAACACCTCGACCACCCCCAGGACCACGGCCATGACGCCCACCGCCAGGGTGAGTGCGGCGATCGAGGTGAACGGCGAAACGATCAGCACGATGCCCGCCAGAGTGCTGATGATCCCGTAGAACAGCTGCCAGCCGCGTGCCGGCGTGCCCTCGGCGGAGGCCGCCGCTGCCGTCACCATGATGCCGCGCATCAGCCAGCTGAAGCCGATCCACAGGGCGAGCAGGAAGACCGACTGCAGAGTGCCCCGGAAGCAGATCAGCCCCAGCAGGACGGAGAGCGCACCCGTGAGGAAGTGCAGCACCCGAAGATGCCGGGGGACGTGCGTGCCGAAGGCCGCGGCCAGCTGGAAGACACCGGTAGCCAGCAGGTAGATGCCGAAGAGTACGCCTACGACCTGCAGCGTCTCCTCCGGCCAGGCGAAGACGACGACGCCCAGAGCGATCGTGGCCAGGCCCGTGGTGAGCAGGATCTGCCAGCCCATGTTCGCCAACGCGCCCAGGCCTTCGGTCGAGAGGGCGTCCTGTGGCTCGGTGCCGCGCGGAGGGCCGGTGCCTGAGGAATCGGAGGGATAAGTCATGCCGCTGCCTCCTCCTGGAAAGCACAGTCGGGCCGTACACCTCCATCGTCACCCAACCGGCTCTGATTCACCTGGCGGAGACCCAGGACCGACTGCGGCGGCGCAGCAATCCACGCAATCTGCCACGTCGTACCGCTTCACATACGCACCGAAAAACGTCTGCAACGTGGCCACCAGCGGAATGTCGATCAGACTGCCGGCCACACAAGCACCGCGGTGCCCGTGATCACGGAGCCGAAGGCCACCGCCGGATGGATTCGGGCACCCGCGGCGAGCCGCCCTGGGGCGCGGCGAATACGCCCACGTCCCGCCCTGTCCCGACCTGTTCGCTGCCATGGCGCTGCCACGCGCGCAGCAGCCCCCTGTCCGATATGTTCGAATTAATGAGAATAGTCCTTTCAGGGCAATCGGAAGGGCAGGACCATGACGCAGATGACGGACCGCATAGCCCAACTGACGGATTGGTCGAAGCACGCACAAGAGCAGGTGCAGAGCGCCATCGCCAAGGACCAGGAGGACCTGGCGGCCGCGATCGAACAGGTTCAGCGGGAGACGGAACAGCGGGCAGAGCAACTCCGCCGTGAGGGAGTCGAGCAGAAGGCCGCTGCCGCCGCGTCACTGGAAGAGGCAAAGAACAAGTGGCAGGAGCATGTAGGGACGACCAAGAGCCATCTCCAGGAGTGCAAGGGCGAGCTTGACGTGAAGCGTGCCGAGGTGAAGGCGGATGATGCGGAGGGGTACGCGTCGTTCGCGATCGACTTCGCCGGCTCCGCGATCCTGGAAGCGGAATACGCTGCACTGGAGGCGGTGCGGGCCCGCGTGGAGGCCGAAGCTCTGGCCGGCAGGTAGGAGCAGGGCCGAACGAACGGCGAATCTCAGACGATGCACGGCCCAGGGCGGCTCGCCACGGGGCGCCTGATCGCGCGCCTGGGTGTCGTCGCCGCCCGCGACCCCGAGCAGGTCCGCTCCGCCCGCCACGGCCGCCTGGGGCAGACAGGGTTTCCCGGTGTGCATCGTGTCCGATATCGATTGGGCCGACCTTCAGGCAGCCTCTCCGCCACAGCCTGATCGAACGGCCCCGCTACGTCGCGACGAGCGAAGACGTCCACCGGAACCCGCCGACGGGCACAGCGCGGTTGGAGATTCCGCCAGGCGCCACCCCGGGTCCAGCACGCCGGCGACTGAGAAAAACGACACGCAGACGGCCCGGCGCCACGAGCGCGTGGCTCGACCAAGGCGCACCCCGCGCGGCTGACAGTCCTTGGGGCTGAACGACCGCATCTGTCGCCCTCGTGCCGAAGCGTTTAGCTGGGCGCTACCGACCTACCTTCAGGCGTCGCCTTGGTGCACCACGTTTCCGTCCAACACGCGGCGATGAGCAACGCTCGGAGGTCCTCAGCCGGGAAGACGCGGCCGTCGACCGACTCCGCCGCCGCCGCGCGAACCCACGCACATGGATTGGTCACAACCCGACCATTCCGACAACTGGTCGACCCGACTCGGACCTGTGCGCTGTGCTAGGCCGTCGGCGCTCGCCGCCTACACCGTGGGTCCGGCACCGGTCGATGGGCCGCCGTACATGTCGCCGTCGTCGAGTAGAGGCCGGCGTCCAGGTTGCCTCCGGCTCCGACTGGCCCATCTCCGACTACAGGGCCGACCTGACCGTCTGCGGTGCAGACCCGCTCACCTTGTTCCGGGACGTAGCCGACTCGTTCGAGTGGTCATGGCAGGCGCGTGACTCGCCGAGCTGGACGTCGTCGCCTCCACGCAGCCGTTGGTCGGGCGACCGGCTTCTGCGTAGGCGTCGAGTGCGTGGGTGATCGCGGCGTCACCGATCGCGTGGGTCCAGCACGAAAGGCCGGCGCCGACTGCCTTGTGGACAGCGTCGGTGTACTGGCGAGGTTCGAGCCACTGCGCGCGGGTCGGCTCTCCGCGGCAGTCGGCTGTTCGCAGCGCCGACAAGTGCAGGGCTGTGACCAGCACGGGCGAGGCTTTCGGTACGCGCCGCCCATTCCCCCGGTCCCGGACATACGAGCTTGGTCACGCAGAGCCCGGATGCGGCGCAGACGGATTTTGCTACAACTTCCGAAATTTCACGGTGACGGACACGCGATGCCACGGCAACCCGTCACGCCTACGGTCACTGCCACGCCGTAAAGGCGCCGTCACGCCGATCACATCCCGTCGGACCCAATTCGCTACTTTCCCCGAAATCTTCCTATGCGCTCAGCGCCAGGAGTCAGGAGCCCAGCGTGTCCCACCCCTCCAGACGCGGTGTCCTACGGCTGACCGCCGGCACAGCTCTCCTCGGCAGCTTCGCCCTGGCAGGCTGCGGTCGCGGCAGTGACAACGCTGCGGCCGTCGCCACTGCCAAGCCCGTCGACGACTCCCCGGCCAAGGGAACGGTCAACGTCTGGGCCGCCCAGGGCGATGCCGACGTGCTCGACAAGGTCATCAAGCCCTTCAAGGCCGCGAACCCCAAGCTCACGGTGAAGTTCACGCTGATCCCGAACGCCGAGTACTACACCAAGCTCCAGTCGGCGATCGCGGCCGGCAAGGGACCCGATGTCGCCCAGGTCTTCCCCGAGTCGCAGGCGCAGTTCCTCGATCCGTCCATCCTGCGGCCCGTCCCGGACGGTCTCGTCGACCCGTCCGCCTTCTTCACGAGTCTGTGGGACGCCGGTGTGGTGAAGAACGTCGCCTACACGGTGCCCTGGTACGCCTACACATATGCGCTCGTCTACCGCTCCGACCTCGCCAAGAAGGCGGGTGTCAAGGCGCCGACGACATGGGACGAAATGGTGCCGTTCTTCAAGGCGCTGCAGCGCGTCGGCGCCGGGCACGGGCTCGGGGCGGACATCGGCTGGGACATCTTCAACGGCCAGGACGTCGCGATGTACGCCTGGCAGGCGGGCGGCTCGCTGCTCTCGCCCGGCGGCAAGTGGACGCTCGACACGCCGGCGATGGTCGACGCGATCAAGTACAACGCGTCGTTCTTCACCTCGGGTATCGCCGACACCAGCGGGCCCACGTTCCTCGACGCGCAGCCGTACTTCGTGTCGGGCAAGACCGCCTGCATGATCACGGGCCCGTGGGTCATCGGCCAGCTCGACGCGGTCGCGAAGAAGTCCGGCTGGACGGCCTCCGACGTCGCCACCGCACCCCTGCCGGCCGGACCGTCGGGCAGGGTCTCCTTCTCCGCCGGGGGCAGCTGGGGCGTGCTCGCCGACAGCGGCAACGCGGACGCGGCCTGGAAGCTCATCCGGTACATCTCCGAGCCGAGCACCCAGGTCGCGCAGTACAAGGCGTACAGCTCGCTGCCGGCCGTCGCCTCCGCCTGGGCCAACCCGGCCATCGCGGGCCAGCCGCTGCTGGACGCCTTCCTCGCGCAGTTGAAGAACACCCGGGCGTTCCCGCAGGTGAGCACCTGGCAGCAGGTCGCCACCCGGCTGGGCAAGGAGATGGAAGCCGTGGCCAAGGGCAAGGGGACCGCCGCGAAGGCCGCCGCGAACGTCCAGGCGTACGCCGAGAGTCTCGGCACGGGCAAGGGGTGATCCTCGGATGACCGCCACCATCGGGCCGGCGACACCGCGCGGTGCGCGTCGGCCCCGGGGCGCCCGGCGAACGGCCGTCGCCTGGCTGTTCCTCGCGCCGTTCGCCCTGGTGTTCCTGCTCTACACGGCGATACCCACGGTCGCCGCGCTCGGGTTCAGCCTCACCGATCTGCACGGCACGGACCTGCGGCATCCGCTCGCCGTCAACTTCACCGGCATCCAGAACTACCTCCGGCTGCTGGAGGACCCGATCTTCCTGCGGGACATCCTCAACACGGTCCTGTTCGTGGCCGTCGGTGTGCCGTTGACGATGGGGGTCGGGTTCGCGCTCGCTCTCGTGCTCAACTCCGGCATCCGGCGGCTGCGCGGCACCTTCCGTACCGTCTTCTTCGCACCGGTCGTCACGAACGTCGTGGCCGTCGCCATGATCTGGCAGTACGCCTTCAACACCAACGGCACCGTGAACAAGGTGCTCGGCGCCATCGGTTTCGCCGGGCCGAACTGGCTGGACGACACGCACCTTGCGATGCCCGTGGTCATCGCCCTCGGGGTCTGGCGCAACTTCGGCATCGCGATGGTGCTGTTCCTCGCCGGTCTTCAGGCGGTGCCGCAGGACGTGTACGAGGCCGCCTCCCTCGACGGGGCCGGCCGGTGGCGTCAGCTCAGGCACATCACCCTGCCGTTGCTGATGCCGACCACGCTCATGGTGTCGGTGCTGCTGACCGTCTTCTACCTCCAGGTGTTCGACGAGCCGTATCTGCTCACGGGCGGCGGACCGCTGGGTTCCACCGAGTCGGTGGCGCTGTACACCTACCACCAGTTCGGCGTCGGCGAGTTCGGCGTGTCCTCCGCGGCGTCCTTCGTGATGCTCCTGCTCGTGACGTTGGTGAGCATCGTCCAGTTCCGAATGCTGAGGCCTCGCGCATGACCACCATCGCCGCACCACGCAATGCCGGGATGACAGGCGAACGGACGCAGGTGCGCCGCCGGTCCGTCGCCCGTCCCCTGCTGTACGGCGCGCTCGTGCTGTGCGCGCTGATCACGATGTTGCCGTTCGTCTGGGTGACCAGCGGGTCGCTGCGCAGCCTCGACGAGATCCGCTCCGACCCCGGCGCCTGGCTTCCGCAGCACGTCACACTCGACAACTTCGTACGACTGTTCCAGACCGAGGGCTTCGGCCGGTTCCTGGTCAACAGCATCGTGGTCGCGGTCATCGTCGTCGCCGGCAACATCGTGGCGGCGTCGGCCGCGGGTTACGCGCTCGCCAAGCTGGACTTCGCGGGCAGGCGGATCGCGTTCGGTGCGGTCATGGCGGCGATGATGGTGCCGTTCACCACGGTGTTCGTGACCCAGTTCGTGATCACCGTCGACCTGGGGTTCGCGGACACCCTCACGGGTATCGCGCTGCCCTCCATGGCCCTGCCGCTGTCCGTGTTCATCATGCGGCAGTACGCCCTGTCGGTCCCCGACGAACTGCTGGAAGCGGCCCGGATCGACGGGGCGGGCGAGTTCCGGATCTTCTTCCGGATCTTCCTGCCGCTGGCGGGCCCCGCCGTCGCGACGATCACGATCATGTCGTTCCTCTTCTCGTGGAACAACTTCATCTGGCCGCTCGTCGTCGCCCAGAGCACCTCCAGCTACACGTTGCCGGTGGGCCTCGCCGCCACCAGCCAGGCCTCCGCACACGTCACCGACTACGGCCTGATGCTCGCCGGCGCGATCGTCGTGATGATGCCGGTCCTCGTCCTCTTCCTGTTCCTGCAGCGCTACTTCGTGCAGGGCATCTCCGGAACGGGAATGCGGTGACCGCGGTGGATGTGGTGGACGTGGTGGAGGCTCCCGCGGGTACGGTCGTCGGCCGCCGCACCGGCCGGGTACGGCGTTTCCTCGGCGTCCCGTTCGCCGAAGCGCCCGTCGGTGCGCGGCGGTTCGCGGGCCCGGTGCGACGCGGCCGGTTCACGCAGCCGTTCGACGCGTCCCGGTACGGTGCCACCTCACAGCGCGTGCCGCTGTGCGCCACGACCACCATTCCGGAACCGTCGGTGCCGGGCGACGACGTACTGAACCTGAGTGTCGTCGCCCCCGCGAACGGTGTGTCATGCCCGGTGCTGGTGTGGATCCATGGCGGCGGCTTCCTCGCGGGCAGCCCGGCCAGTCCGTGGTACGACGGCCGCGCCTTCGCCCGCGATGGAGTCGTCACCGTGACGCCCGGCTACCGGCTCGGCGTCGACGGGTTCGCTCCGCTGGACGGCGTACCGCTGAACCTCGGGCTGCGCGACCTGCTGCTCGCGCTCGACTGGGTGCGGGAGAACATCGCGGCTTTCGGCGGTGATCCGGGCCGGGTCACCGTCGCCGGCCAGTCGGCGGGAGGCGGGGCGGTGCTCGCACTGCTCTCCTCGCCCCTCGGCAGTGGTCGCTTCCACCGCGCGGTTAGTGTGTCCGGCGGTTTCTTCAAGGTGGGCGCGGACGCCGCGCGCGGCTTCGCCGGGCGGCTCGGTGACCGGCTCGGCGTGCCGCCGACGCGTGACGGGTTCGGCGGCCTCACGGTGGAAAGGGTTCAGCAGGGCGTCCGTCTGCTGCGGAGCGAAGGGGGTGACGACGACGGCCCGCTCGTGCTCGGTCCGGTCGTCGGCGACGACGTCCTTTCCGGTGCCCGTCGCCGAGGGACTGGCCGTGCACGGGCACGGCGTGCCGCTGCTGCTCGGCGCGACGGGCGACGAGTTCGACGGCGGCGCCCCGGGCATCCGCAACGCCGCCGCCCGCGCGGCGGGCACCCGTCTGACGGACACCCTGTTCCGCGCCGCCTGTCCGCGCGCGGCGGCCTCGCGTCGCGACGCCACCGACGGCACCTGGCTGTACTCCTTCGAATGGCCCTCCCCCGTACTCGGTGGAGCCGTACACTGCGCCGACATCCCGTTCTTCTTCGACGTACTCGACGCGCCGAGTACCGCCGAGGTCCTCGGAACGCAGCCGCCCCCGGAACTCGCCACCTGCATGCACGCCGACCTCGCCGCGTTCGTCCACGGCCGACCGCCGGCCTGGGAGCCGGCGACCGGAAGGCTCGGCGACCCCGCTCGCGAGTACGGCAGGCCCGGGGCGGTGCCGGCGGCCGACACCGCGGGTGTGTTCGACCCGGTGGTGGTGTGCTGATGCCCGGGATGAACCAGAGCGCCGTCCGGCGGGTCAACACCTCGGTGATCCTTCGCGCGCTGGCGGTCTCGGCCGGGGCGATGACGCTGGCCGAGCTGTCCGAGCGGGTCGGCTTGTCCCGCCGCACCATCGAAGTCGTCCTGGACTCACTCGTCGACGCGGGCTGGGTGAGCGAACTCGACCGGGTGCCGGTGAGCGGCTGTGCCGGACGCCCCGCTCGCCGGTACGAACTGCGGGCCGATCACGCGCTGCTGGCCGCTGTGCGCATCACCACCCAGGACGTGTCCGCGGTCGTCGCCGACGTGCGCGGCCGCATCGTCGGCCGGGCGCACCGGCCGCTGCGCGCCTACCAGGATTCGCAGGCCACGCTGGACGACGCGGCGGCGCTGGTGCTGGCGGCGCTCGACGACGCGGGCGGGTCGGCCGGCCGGCTGCGGGCCGGCGCGATCGCGAGCGGTGGCGCGATCGACGACGACGGCGTCGTACGACGTCTGGTGCACACCACGCGATGGGAAGGCGTGCACCTGCCCAAGGAACTCGGGCAGCGCATCGATGTGCCGTGGTTCGCGGACAACGACACCAATCTCGGTGCGCTCGGCGAGCGTTGGCGGGGTGCGGCCGGTGACCACGACAACGTGGTGTGGGCGATGCTCGGGAACCGGACCGGCCTCGGCATCCTCATACGCGGGGACGTGCACCGTGGTCTCGAAGGCGCCGCGGGCGAGATCGCCGAGGCGGTGTCGCTGCCGGCCGGCTCGGTCGAGGACCGTCCCGTGGCCTGGCTGACCTCACCGGATCCGGTCCGGCGGCGGGTCGCACTCAGCCGCTTCGACGCGGCTCGGGCCGGCGATACGGCGGCGCTCACGGAGGTCGACGAGTTCGTGGAGAACATCGCATCGATCCTCACCACCCTGTCGTGGACGGTCGCGCCGTCACTCATCGTGCTCGGCGGCGGGCTGGAGGACGCAGCCGACGTGCTGCTGCCCCGGGTACGCGAGGCGATGCGCGGCGCCCGTACCCCAGCCGTCGAACTGCGCGCCACCGCACTGGGCTCCGACGGCCCGCTCATCGGCGCCGTCAAGTTCGTGCTCGACCACATGGACACCGAGTTGTTCGGCCCGCCCGTCCCGAGCGCGTGATCGCGCATCCCACCCGCACTTCTCCCCCACACCACGTTTCAGGACAGGAGCCCGACCATGACCGGCACCAGCAGGACCGGCGTTCTCATCGTGGGCAGCGGCATCATGGGATCCGTCGTGGCCCGGCTGCTGCGGGACACCGATCCGACGCTGGACATCACCATGGTCGACGGCGGCCGGCCGATCGGACCGTCCCCCGGCCTGCACCTGCACGACCTCGACGACCCCGCCCTGTGGTCGCGTTACAACGAACGGGTCGCCACCGGCATCCAGGGCCTGTACACGGGCGCCGAAGTGGTGCGCGACGTCGCTGAGAGCGTCACCGGCCTGGCACCCGGCATGTTCCACGCGCTCGCCTTCGGCGAGGACGCCGAGGCGATGCCGGCTGCCGCCCTCGCGTGGAACACGGGCGGCATGGGAGTGCACTGGACCGCCGCGACCCCCTGGCCCGCCGGGGACGAGGTGTTCGACTTCGGCGACCCGGACCGCTGGGCGACGGATCTGGACACCGCGCGCCGCCTGCTCGCGGTCACGCCCGCCGCCATCGGCCCGACCCCGGTCGGACAGCTGGTACTTGACGTGTTGCGCCGACGCTACGACGGCGTCGGACCGGACGACCGGCGGCCCCAGCCGATGCCGATGGCGGTCACCGTGACACCGGCGGGACCCATGCCACGCACGGCTCCGGGCACGGTCTTCCCCGCGATCGCGGCGGGCGGGGACCCGGCCTTCACACTCCTGACCGGCACCCTCGCCACGGCGCTCGTCACCGAGGGCGGCCGGGTCGTCGGCGCTCGGCTGCGTCGCGTGGCCGAGGGCACCGAGTCCGAACTCCTTGCGGACACCGTGGTGGTGTGCGCCGACGCCCTGCGCACCCCGCAACTGCTGTTCGCGTCCGGCATACGGCCCGCGGCACTGGGGCGTCACCTCAACGAGCACGCGTTCATCAGCGCCCGGGTGCTGCTCGACCTCGACCGGTTCGGCATCGGCCTCGACGCCCTGCCCCTGCCGCTCCCCGGCGAGTTCGCCACGGACTCGCTCTGGCTGCCGCAGAACGGAGCGGCGCAGCCGTTCCACGGCCAGATCATGAACCGCACGTACGTGGACGAGGCCGGTCGCCCCCTGGCGCACTCGGTGGGCCTGTCGCTGTACGCCCCCGTCGAGTCCCGCCCCGAGAACCGGCTCGTCTTCTCGGAGTCGGACACCGACCTCGCCGGAATGCCACGGTTCACCGTCGAGTTCGGCTACTCCGACACCGACCGTGAGCTGATCAGCCGGGCACTGGACCAGGTCCGGTCGCTCGCCGAGGAGTTCGGCACGTTCGATCCCGAGACCGAACTGGCCCTGCTCCCGCCCGGCTCGTCGCTGCACCAGACCGGCACCGTCCGGGCGGGCAGTGCCGACGACGGCACCAGCGTGTGCGACCCCGACGGCCGGGTGTGGGGCTTCGACAACCTGTATCTGGCGGGCAACGGCGTGATCCCCACCGCGATGGCCGCCAACGTCACCCTGGCCGGCGCGGTGACCGCCGTACGGACCGCGCGCGCCGTCGCCGAACGCATCACCGCGCCCGCCGCCCACTGAGAGGGAACCGGAACCGTGATCGACATCCAGAAGGAGTACCGCGTGGCACTACCCGCGTGGATCGACGACGAACTCGCCGGCGTGCCGGCCGTCATCCCCGACCGGGAGGACCGGATGCGCCTCGTGCACCGCCTCGCCGACCGCAACTGGCGTGAGGGCAACGGCGGTCCGTTCGCGGCACTCGTCGCCGAGCAGGACACCGGCCGGATCATCTCGGTCGGCGTGAACGTCGTCCTCGCCTCCGGTGTCTCCAGCGCGCACGCCGAGGTCGTCGCGCTGGGCCTCGCCCAGACGGCGACCGGCGGCTGGGACCTCGGCGGCGAGGGCCTGCCGGCGCACGAGCTGGTCGTCAACTGGCGTCCGTGCGTGCAGTGTTACGGCGCGACGATGTGGTCCGGGGTGCGTGGTCTCGTGGTCGCGGGTGAGGGGCCGGACCTGGAGGAGATCACGACCTTCGACGAGGGCCCGCTCGGCGCGGACTGGGCCGAGCAGTTCGAGGCACGCGGCATCAAGGTCGTACGGGATGTGCTGCGGGACGAGGCGCTCGCCGTGTTCCGCGGCTACCGGGATGCCGTCGACGCCGAAGGCGTCACCGTCTACAACGCCCGCGGAGGCACCGCATGACACCGCTGGAACCGCCGGCACCGTGTTTCGCGACCGACGTCATCACCTTCTACCACCCGGCCTTCTGGGGGCTGGACTCCGCCGACGCCCTGCGCGACTGGGCCCGCGACCATCCCCGGCCCTTCTGGGAACGAGTGATGGAGGCGCTGGCCAAGGCCGGGGTCACCGGCCTGGAGCTGACCTTCGCACCCGGCGACATCGACTCGGCTCTGCGCGCCTTCGGTAGCGCGGCCTCCTTCCGCCGCGAGCTGGCGGCCCGCGGTCTGTCCGTGGTGAGCGCGTTCGTCGCCGGCAGCGACGCCCCCGACTGGCGGCAGGGCGGCAACCTGCCCGCGATCGTCGCCGACGCCGAGCGACGCGCCGCCTTCCTCGCCGAGGCGGGGGCGGGACTGCTCGTCGCCGGACTGCCGATGCGGACGACGTTCGGGACGCGTCCGCCCTTCTTCGTGGACGCCGCGTACATGACCCGGATGGCCGACATCGCCCACATGGTCGGCGAGGCCGTCTCCCGGCACGGCGTGAAGCTGGCCTTCCATACGGAGTCCAACAGCACCCTCTGGTACGAGAGGGACATCGACCTGTTCATGGCCCTGACCGATCCGCGCTACGTGTGGCTGTGCCCCGACTCCTGCCACATCGCGCTCGGCGGGGGCGACCCCGTCGCCGTCGCGCGCCGTCACTCCCAGCGCATCGCGCTCGCGCACTGGAAGGACGCCGTCAAGCCGATCGACATCGAACTCACCATCGACGAGACGGTCTTCGCCCAGCAACAGCCCTACATGACAGAACTGGGCACCGGCATCGTGGACTGGAGGGCTTGGGCCGACGCGATGTCCCGTACGTCGGGCGCCGACATCGTCCTCGTCGAGTTGGACGAGGCGGCTGATCCCGTTGCCGCCCTGCGGGCGGGACGGGCCATTGCGGAGACAGCCCGGGCGCGGTCGGCGGTCGGCGATCACGCCGCGCGCGTCGAAAGGCCGGGCCAGGCATGACCGCTCCCGCTGGGCACTCCCCGCACGCACCCTCCACCGCCGGCAACCCCGGCCGGTCCACACCCGCACCCGTGACGGCGACCGCGGCCGACCGGTCGGGGCGCACCCCGCGTCTGCGGGTCGCCGTCCTCGGCGCAGGCATGATCGGCGACGTCCATCTGCGCAGCGCACGGGCGAGCGGGGCCGAGGTCGTCGGCGTCCTGTCCTTCACGGCCGAGCGCAGCCTCACTGCGGCCGAACGCCGGCAGGTCGATGTCGGCTACCCGGACCTCGATGCCGTCCTGAGCGACGACACGATCGACGTCGTCCATGTCTGCACCCCCAAACCACCTGCACGTCGGTCAGGCGGTCGACGCCCTGCGGGCCGGCAAGCACGTCGTGTGCGAGAAACCCGTCGCGACGACCGCCGCCGATGCCCAACTCCTCGTGGACGCGGCCGAGTCGGCGGGCCGGCTCGTCACCGTGCCGTCCGTCTACCGCTACCACCCCGTGGTCCGCGAGTTGCGGTCCCGTGTCGCGACGTGCGGATTCGGCGGCCGGCAGCTCCTGCACGGGTCATACCTCCAGGACTGGCTGCTGTCCCCCGAGAGCACCAGCTGGCGGGTGGATCCGGCCGCCGGCGGCGCCTCGCGGGTGTTCGCCGACATCGGGTCGCACTGGTTCGACCTGGTCGAATGGGTGGCCGGGGTCCGGGTCGCCGAACTGCTCGCCGAGACGACCACGACGGTGGCCGACCGGCCCCGGGCGCGCGGCCCGACGTTCGGCAACGGGGCCCCCTCCGACGCGGCCCGCGTCACGGTCACGACGGAGGACGCCCTCGCGGTCGTCGGCCGTACGACCGAGGGGGTACTGGTATCGGTGACGGTCTCCCGGGTGTCGGCGGGCCGCAAGAACCGGCTGTGGCGGACGCCCCCTCAACACCGCAGCCTGACCAACCGCGAACCGCAGCCCCCGAGCGCCGAAGGGGGCAAGTTCAGGAGAAGGGCAGCGGCAGAAGGACAACTCAGGAGGCGGACGGTTCGATCTCCCCCGCAAAGACGATGACCTGGTCGATGAGGCTCCGCCGCAGATGAACGACGTCCGTTCCCGCCAGGCGGGGACCTCCATCCGGCGTGGTGAAGACCCACTGGTACCGGGCCCACTCGTCAGGCATGTCCACCGCCGAGCAGCGCACCATCGTGCCGGTCCCCGCCGGGTGGCGCCGGATGTCCAGCACGAACCGCTCGACCGCCGCGATTCCTTCGCTGCGACCCAACGGCCCCCAGAAGACCACGTCTGAGGTCAGAGCCTGGGAGAGCAGGGCAGTCACATAGCTGTCGTCCGAGGCGTTGAACGCGGAGATGAACGTGTCGATCGCGGAGCGTGCAATCTCTTCCTGCATGCCCCAGTAATACCAGTCGTTTCGCGTGCGCTCGTCCCCCGAGCCGCCTTTTGATCACGGTGAACCATCCCGGTCACAGCACTAGGTGTATTGATCACGAGCGTTGTTCACGCCGGCGGGCTTGATCATGGCGAAGCCCTCCGGTGTGGTGGCGGCTTGATTTGGGCCCGCTGTAGCGGCGCGGGAACAGCGACGGCCGCGCGATTGCGTCGGCATGATGGCCGCATGACGGATCGGACATCTCTGGAATCTGAGCTCGCTGAGTTCATGGGCGAGTACGAACGAGCCAACAACAGCCACGACGTCTCACGTGTCGTGCCGTTCATCGCCGAGGACGCCGTGTACTGGTTCTCGGACGGTTCGCATCGGGGCATCGAGGAGATCCGATCCGCGATCGAGAAGACGTTCACGAGGATCCTCGACGAAGTGTATGAGGTGCGTGAACTGGAGTGGCCTGTGCTCACCGCTGATGTCGCGGTATGTCGTTATCTGTTTGCCTGGACCGGTGTCGTGAACGGTGAACCCCGCTCCGGCCAGGGCCGGGGCACGAACGTCATCGTGCGGCGGGACGGAGCGTTGAAGATGCTGCATGAGCATCTCAGCTCCTGATCCTCGGCAGGTGTTCACCTCAGCCCGTTGGTCTTGTTCGCCTTGGTTCGGGCGAGCCGGTAGGACTCCGTTCCGGTCTCGATCAGACACGGGTAGCCGAGGCCCCGTCGCTCCTATCGGAGTTGGACCTGGCAGCACGAGTACAGGACGGAGCCGGCCAGTGAGGCTGGGCGCCTGGCGGCGACGCACACCACCCTGCTGGGGCCCTACTGGGCAGAACTGACCTCTAAGCCTCACCATCGGAACGCTGCCCCAATAAGGTCCGCGCCTGGTCCCGGTCAGCTCTCGCCCCGATCGGACTCGGCAACGCCAGTCCCCTCCTGATCACCTGCCGCATCACCGCCGACGCCGACCAGGGCCGCCCGCTCTTGTGTGAAGGTTCGCGCTGCGGGGTCTGCTGGGAACGGTTCTTGTCGCTTCCCGGCTCACTGTGCAGTGAGGCACCGGAACCCTCTCTTCACTGTGCAACCAGACACTCCACACGATGTGTTGTCGGCCCTAGATTGCCCCATGGGACTCAGCCGGCGATCCCCTCTCACTTCAACTCGCCCGCCGCGACGTGCGATTGCCTCACGCACGTGTACGGCAACGCGGCCGATCATCCCGATCGCGCCGGTGTCCGTCAGACAGAAGAGACCCGGAGTGGGTGGAGGTCCGGCCTTTGCTGTCGACCCAACCTCTAAGCTCCCTGGCCGTTCGATCACGAACAACTACATTTCCGGCTTGTCAGCCATGTGTCTGGGGGAACTGTGTCCATCCGTACCCGCCTCCGTCGCGCCGTCGCGGGCCTTGCCGTCGCCACGGCGACAGCCGCCCTCGTCGCCATCCCGACTGGTGCCGCCCATGCTGCGGACTGCGGCACCTACCGCATACAGCTGGGCAACTCCGTGCCCGTGCAGTACCACTACTACGGCAACACCACGGACTATATGAAGCAGTTCAAAGTGGGCGACCTGTACGTCGGCTATTACCCGAACTGCCGTATGGCGTACGCGGAGATCCACTGGACGGCCCCGAACACGTACTTCTCCGGCACGGTCTACCTGAACGACGAGCGTAACAACTCTGTCGGGCGCGTCCCCTTCGGCACCGACAACAAGAGCTTCTCGTCGTCCTCGCTGGTCTCGATTGACGTGCCGCCCTACGACCAGGGATCCCAGTACGCGTACCCGAAGAGCTTCATGGCCTCCGCCATCATCAACGGTTACATCCCGGACCCCTCGGTCGACGACTGCTCGACCACTGTCACCGGGAACACTCACAGCTTCTCCAACGGCAACAACACCAACGCCTTCAACAACGCCTCCTGCGGCTTCTACATCCACTTCTTCTGACCCAGAATCGGGTCTGGCTCACTTTCGTCGTCCAGCTGCCACAGCCGGGACGTGGCCTCATGTACAGCCGCCGCAGAGGGGAATGCGGGTGCGCCGTGGATGGCTGTGTACGCGAGAGCGGGTTCTGGTCCAACTTCTGTGGGGCGCTACTCCCTGTGACCGTTGGTCTTGCTGGTAGGTCTCCCGAGATCGTCCGGAAACTGACGGTGCCGACCGCGTTCGGGATGATGGTTCTGACCTGTGCGCGAGGTACTGCTCCGGCTGGAAGAGCTGCTCTTCCAGCCGGACCCGGGGATCAGGGTGGAGTGGGCGCAGGACGATGGCGAGGTGATTCGAGTCGGTGTCAGATGCCTGACGGTTGGGGTTCGGTGCCCAGGCTGCGGAAGCTGGTCCGGGCGGGTGCACGGCTCGTACCTGCGGTTTCCAGCTGACCTCCCCGTGGCAGGACGGCAGGAGGTGCTACGACTTCGTGTCCGGCGCTTCACGTGCGAAGACGACTCCTGCGGGCGGCGGACGTTCGTCGAGCAGGTCGCAGGCCTGACCCGCAGGTACAGCCAACGGACCGAGCGAATCGCTCAGTGCTGGCGGAGGTCGGCCTGGCTCTGGCGGTCGAGCCGGTGCCCAACCGGCTGGCCGACGTCTTCGGTGCGAAAGCCAGCCGGAACACCGTCCTGCGGCTGGTCGAGGCCCTCCCAGAACCTCAGCCACAGACTCCGCGTGTCATCGGCGTCGACGAGCACGCGATGCGCAAGGGCCGTGTCTACCGGACCGTTCTGTCGACGTCGAGACCCGCAAGCCGGTGGATCTACTGCCAGATCGCGAGGCGAGCACTGTCGCGGCCCGGCTGTCCGAGCGCCCGGGGATCGAGGTCGTGCGCCGCGATCGCGCCCCTTTGTTCGCCAAGGGCGCCAGCATCGGGGCGCCCACCGCGGTCCAGGTCGCCGACCGGTTCCACCTCTGGCGCAACCTCGGTGAAGCGGCCGAGCGGTGCGTCTCCCGCCACCGCTCGTGCCTCCGCGTGACCATCGCCGAGTCGGCGCCGGAGAAGAGTCCGGCTCCGGCAATGGCCGAGAACGGGTCGCCATGGCCCACCGTCCACGCGCTGCTGGCCGCCGGCCACAGCCGACGCTCATCCAGCGACAGCTCGGCATGACCTATCGCACCGTCCAACGGCTGGCCGACGCCGCAAGGCCGGAAGACCTGTTCCAGGGCCAACGGCGGTGCGACAATCAGGTGGCCGGGTTCAGCTTCATTCCGAAGTGGCCCAGGATGTCGGGGGCCTCAGTCCACAGGATGTAGTTGAACGCCGTGTCGCCCTCTGTCCCGTAGGAGTAGCAGCAGGGGCCGATGCCGGCGGAGACGACGCCGCGGGCCTGCCGGGTGCTGCCGCTGACGCTGAAGACCATGGCTCCGCTGTCACCGTGGGCGTTGGCCCAGGGAATGTTGGACGAGAGGCGGGTGCCCTCGACTCCACGGACGTTATGGGTGCCCGCCCAGTCAGTGATCGAGTAGGTGATGTCCTGGTTGGTGACGTCGATGCCGCAGACGGCACCCTGCTGCATGAAGAACGAGGCGACGCCGTCTTGGCAGACCTGGTCTCCGTTGTAGGAGTACCCGGAACTGGTGACGGGATGCCAGGTCGTGCTGTCGCTTTCGTCGCCGTTGTTGTTCGAGCCGGAGATGGTTTCCGCATCCCACGCTGTGCTCACACTGGCGACAGTGCCGACATCATTCCCCAACGTGCCAGTCAGCCCGTCGGAGTAGTGGCCCATGGTGGGCGTGAAGCCACCCCCCGTGTAGACGGAGTCGTTGGTGCTGAAGCAGTGACCGGCCGTGATCATGAATGGCCTGTTGTCACTGGTTCGTACCGCCGGCAGGCCCGCTGAGCAGTAATAGTTGCCGTCAGTGAGCTGATCACCGCCGATGTACGGCGAGCTGTCGCGCCACTTCGTGTCCGACCAGCTGGTGGTCGTCGCTTGCTGACCCTTGGAGAAGGTGACGCTCACACCGGAGACGTTGGCGGCGGTCGAGCTGTCCCGCCGGCCCGTGGCAGAAGAGGCGCGGGGTGTGCTGGCCAAGGCGGAGTCCGGTTTGTCCACGCCGACCTGCAGGCCGCTACCGTCCGTCGCGACAGCGGCCGTGTAGACCTTGTAGGGGCAGTTGGTGCGCGGCCTCCTCCGCCAGCAGGCGGTTCCTGGCGGCGTGCAGGGCCCGCAGTGTGTACTGGGCGTGCAGCACGGTGATGCGTGTGGCATCAATGTGCTTGTTGACCTGCTTGGCCGCCTTGATGAAGTCGGCCGCCTTGGACAGGTCGGTGAGGTAGACATCGACCCGCCCTTCGGGAGCGTCGATCTTGAGACTGGAGTAGATGTCTGCCTCGGTGGTCCTTACGGCCTGGCCGGCTGCGGCCGCGATGGCCCGCAGCGGATCCAGTGTTAGGCCCTGTGCTCCGGGCTGAGCGCGGCGATCTGCGCCAGCGTCAGTTTGTTCGGCTCCGTGGGCTGGGCGGTTGCCGTTTGCGGCACCATGGCCGCCGCGAGTGCAAGCGCGGCGGCACCGATCCCGGCTATGTACGTGAGCGGTCTGCCCACACTTCCCCATGTCGTGGTGAACCTGCGTGACCAGTGGGCCGTGCCGCAACTTTCGCGCAGGACACAGTTGTTGATCACCTGACGGTGCGCAGCTCAGGCAGCCCCGTACAACAGATACGAACTAGCTTGCGATTTCTTGTCTCTGGTAGGACCTGGCGCGGCACGCCGTCGCACCGACCGCCGCAGCACGGCACAGATTCGCCCCCAGCGCTCAAGGCGGAGGGGGCGAAGGGCCAGGGTCAGCGAGAGGGTGAGGTCGAGGAGGTCACGACAGGGGCAGGTACCGATCGACCGGTAGATCCGTCGATGAGTTTCCGTCCGTCCAGTGGTCGCGCCAACGTTGCCTGGACCGGTACGAGTTCCACGTTGGCGGCACAACCCTCGCCGGGTTTCTGCCGGGTGACGACCTTGAGCCTTCGCCATCTTCGAACGTGCAGGTCGGAGGGGCTGGTGTGCGGTTTGGTCGGGGTGCTCGGGCTGGTCGCGGGCGCGAGTCCTCGG
>NZ_JBFBBE010000123.1:0-26251 GCF_040682555.1 Streptomyces sp. NPDC051172 | reverse complement strand
CTTGCCTCGACAACAAGTTGATCTATCAGGACGTCCCGTTGCGTCATTCACCCGGGCTTGACCTGCGGCTCAAGACTCAAACGCAACGGTGTTGAGGTGCACGGCCTGGCGGGACTGTACGTCGTGGACGCCTCCGCGATGCCATATGTGACCAACGGAGAAGTCCGCCGACATGATCCTCGGCAACACGCCCCTGCCGCCCGATCCCGTCGAGTTCTACCACCACCCGGGCGCCGGATGAGACCTCCTGCCCACCGGCGCATCCGCCACGGACCCACCGCCACCGCTCACGGACCGGCTCGACGCGCCGTGCGGCAGGCGCGGCGGCGGACAAGGTAGAGGGCCCCGCCGACGACGGTGATGACGGCGGGGAAGAACAGGGCGCCCCACCGGTAGTACCAGTGGTCACCGGGGTACACCGCGGCCCGCGGCCAGGCCATGTTCACGGTCATGGCCGTGCCGTACAGCACGGCGAAGAGGTTCACGGAGAGCCCCCAGCGGCCCAGTGAGAAGTACGGCCCGTGGTCGGCACGCGGCCAGGTGCCGCGCAGTCGGCGCACCAGCATGGGGCCGGTGACCAGCAGATAGGGGACGTAGAACAGTACGATGCCGGCCGAGGTCAGCGTGTAGAACAGGTGCCGGTTGCCGAGGTTGACCACCAGCAGTGCGATGGTCAACAGGCAGGTGAGGAAGGCTGGTGCCAGGGGGGTCCTGGAATGCGGGGACACCTGGGCGATGACCCGGCTGAAGGGCAGTCGGTCGTCGCGGGCCATGGAGAACAGCAGCCGGATGGCCGCGGTCTGTACGGCCAGGCAGCAGACGGTGACGGCGATCGCCACGCACACCAGGAAGGCTTTGCCGAGCCCGGTGCCGAGTGTGGACTTGACGAGGTAGGGCATGCCCAGGTTGCCCAGTTCCCGGGCCTTGATGTCGCCGACCGCCATCACCGCGACCACCATCAGCAGCGCGCCGGCGGCGAACGCCGCAACGAGCGCCCGCAGGATGGCGCGGGGCGCGTGGCGTCTGGAGTCTTTCGTCTCCTCCGCCAGCGATCCTGCGGTGTCGAAGCCGTAGAAGACGTATGCGCTCGCGAGAGAGGCGACCAGGAAGGCGCCGACATAGCCCGAGGAGTGGCCGGCACCGGTGCCGTTGGTCTGCAGGACGACCTGCGGTCCCCGTTTGACGTGCAGGGCCAGCATGGCGATGAGCAGAGTCACGGCGACCAGCTCGACCAGCACGCCGAAGTCGTTGATCCTCGCCATCAGCCGGACGCCGCTGATGTTGACCACGGTGGTGAAGACCACCAGGCCGAGAGCGAGCACGATGGCGTTCTCGGCACCGCCGCGGGTGTTGGTCACGCCCGCGTCGGCGGGGCTGCCGAGGATCTGGAACGCCGTCGAGATCTGCGGCAGGACGACCTGGTAGGCGACCGCGACGGCGGCTGCGGTCACCACCGCGCCGCCGGCCATGATCCAGCCAGCCAGCCACGAGGTGAGGGGCCGGGCGAGGTGCTTGGACCACTGGTACACCGAGCCGGCCAGCGGGAACTGCCCGGCCATCTCGGCGAAGCACAGGGCGACGGCGAGTTGCCCGAGGAACACCAGAGGCCAGGTCCAGACGAACGCCGGCCCGCCGGCGGCGAAGCCGAAGCCGAAGAGCTGGAATACTCCGGTCAGGACCGAGATGTAGCTGAAACTCGCGGCGAAACTGGACAGCGGTCCCAGTGAACGCTGCAGCTCCTGGCGGTAGCCGAACCGTGCCAGGTCGTTGCTGTCGTCGCCGGGCACCTCGGGAGGATGGCTTCTGAGGATCCTCACGGTTCCCATGATGGCTCCACGGTCGCCTGGGGCAGGTACGGGACCGTGGCGCGTCGGAGATCATCGAGGGTCCGCCGCCCGGGAAGGGCGGCCGCTGCCGGAAGGCACGGGTTCCGTGCAATGGTCTTGGGGAGGTCCGGTTGTGGAATCGGGCGATGCCGAGCATGGCGTGGTCGACACCGCGTCGCCTTTCAAGCGGCAGTCACGGACGTCCCCCACAGGCCCCTGCACACGCGCCAGCCAGTGGCACAAGCGCTCGAAGTCCCTGCGGGCACGGAACTGAGCCGCAGTCGTTGGGCCACGTGCATCGGCAGGAACCTCTCCGCAGCCCTCAGGCGGCGTGGTGAGGTAGATCAGCACGGCATCCTGGTTCCTGGTCTTGATGCGGTTGACGTGCTCCAGGGGAGCGTTGTTGCCCAGGCGAGAAGGCGGTCCCCAAGAGGTCCTTCAGTCTCCGGTCTCATCACAGATCGCCAAGCTGGCGCAGAGCGTCCGCCACATGCTGGCGGAGTTCCTCATCGGTGAGATCGTCCTCGTCTCGGAGACCCGGGTCGATGGTGTAGTCCTCCAGCGCGTGGAAGACCGTGTCCAGCGCGGTGGCGATCGTGTCGCTCACCCGCTCTCCGGCATCCATGGCGTTGCGGCGTTCAACGCCCTCATTTTCTCCCGGCAGCCGATCCCCTACCCGCGCGGTGACCGACGGCGGTACCTGCGTCAGCTCGGTCTCTACGGCTTCACCCGAACGGCCCTCAACACGTTCCGGCATCTCCCTCAGGGGCCGCTGGAACGCACCGAAGGCGTGGAGATGCTGCGCTTCATCGAACATGGCCACGACGTACGGATGCTCGGCGTCGCGGACGAAGGATTGGCGATCGACACTCCCGAAGACCTCGCGAGGGCCAGCACCTTGTTGCGGTTCACACCGAGCCTGCGATTGCCCGCTTCTCCTGATACCCGCGGTCGCCCGCCGTTCCCTGGATCCGGCACTCTGCTCGCCCGCTTCTGCTAGATCACGCTCCATCCCCGAGCACCCGAACATCGGCACGCTCGGCGTTTTGGCCACCACCACTTCGGTCACAGGCCCAGGGGCCGCAAGGGTCGATGCAACCCACAAGCTCCGGCGCGCGCTCAATCCCAGGGTTGCCAACACGACCGAAACACATGTGTTCGAAATTCCGACCCGCTCGTTGAGCCGCAGGAGCAGCCACACAACCATCAAGGGGGACCTTGTGACTTCAGCCAGGACACCAGCACCTGCGACCCCCCATAACGTGGCCCGGAGTGAGGAGGGCTCGTACCGAGACGAGTCCAGCCGCGGGGCCTCTGTGCGGATCATGCTCACCATGACGCGGTGGCTGCCCACGCCGGCTTTCCGGGCGCTGAGCCGGCCCGGGGCAGGAGGCGTGCTGTGAAGAGGTTCTTCGGGCGGGTGCGGATGGCCGAGCCGGAGGTCTCCGACGCCGAGCAGGAGCTTTTCGGCGGTCCTTTGCGCTATGACTTGGGCTGGTCGGAACATGAGCGTGCCCGGCTGGACTTGACGATGGTGTCGGCTCTGCGCTCCATGCCCAGGCTCGTCGGGGCGACCTTGCGGATGGCGTGGCAGGCGGACCGCCGCGCGCTGCTCACGGTCGCGATGAGCGAGATCGGACAGGGTCTCGCCGCAGCCATCGGGCTGCTCGCGGTCAACGCCGTCATGCACGCGCTGCTCGGCTCCGGCACCCCCGGGCAGCGGCTGCACGCAGTTCTGCCCGGACTGCTCGCCGCTGGCGGG
Organism: Streptomyces sp. NPDC051172; assembly: GCF_040682555.1. Taxonomy (NCBI): domain Bacteria; kingdom Bacillati; phylum Actinomycetota; class Actinomycetes; order Kitasatosporales; family Streptomycetaceae; genus Streptomyces; species Streptomyces sp. NPDC051172. The sequence goes on along the minus strand of NZ_JBFBBE010000123.1, from coordinate 22,663 downwards.
GCAGCCGTGGTCAATTCGGGCCTGGCCGGATGGTCCACCTCGCGGGCGGGCCGGTTGGAGCCGTTGGTCGAGCGGATCGCGACGACCCAGTACCTGGCCGCCGCCGCGTCGGTCGAACTGGAGGCCATCGAGGACCCGGAGTTCCGGCGGCTGATCGACGTCGCCCAGTACGGCGCCGGGTCCGCCCGGCGCATGATCAGTGCCTGCGTCGCCGCGCTGAACGGGACCATCTCCCTGATCTCCACGGCGGGCGTGCTCACCATCCTCCACCCGGTCCTTCTGCCGATGCTGATCCTGATCGCGGCGCCGCGCGGCTGGGGCGCGATGCGGGTGGCGCAGGAACGGTACGTGTCGGTCATGACCTGGGTCGAGCACGTGCGGGCCAGCCGTCTCATCGGCAACCTGCTCACCGAGCGCACCGCCGCCCAGGAGGTGCGCATCCACGCCGTCGGGCCGTTCCTGCTCAGCCGCTACGAGCGGATGGCCGAGAGCGCCGAGGCCGAGCAGGAGCGGCTGGCCACCGGCAAAGCCGTCACCGAGTGGGTGGCCGCCGCGCTGTCCGGACTCGCCATGGCGGCGACGTACGCGGCCATGTTCTGGCTGATCATGAGCGGGCACATGAGTCTGGCCGTGGCCGGGACCGCCGTCATCGCCGTCCGATCCGGCTCGGCGAGCCTGGGCGCGCTGGTGATGAACGTCAACCAACTGCACGAGGAGTCGCTCTACGTCCGCGACCACGCCCGCTTCCTGGACGAGGCGGCACGGCGCACCATCCCCAGCGGGGGCGACCCCATCCCGGCGCGGGTGAGGCAGGTCGTCTTGGAGAAAGTGAGCTACCGGTACCCGGACCGGGAAGCCCCCGCCCTGGACGAGGTCTCCCTCACGCTGCCCATGGGCTCGGTCACCGCCGTGGTCGGCGAGAACGGCTCCGGCAAGAGCACTCTGATGAAGGTGGTCTCGGGCCTGTTGCTGCCGCAGAGCGGGTCGGTGTTATGGGGTGAGGCCGACATCGCCTCCCTGGACCGCTCCGAGGTATTCGAGCGCGTCTCACTGCTCACCCAGGACTTCCAACGCTGGCCCGTGACAGCGGCGTTGAACATCCGGATCGGCCGGCCCGCCCTGGCGGCCGGCCCCGAGCACCTCCAGCCTTCCGTGGACTACGCGGGTGCCGGACAGGTCATCGCAAAGCTTCCCGACGGGCTACGCACCCTGCTGGCCCGGATGTTCCGCGGCGCGAGCGAACTGTCCGGCGGCGAGTGGCAGAAGATCGGCCTCGCCCGGACCCACTGGCGCAGCTCCACCTGGGATGCCGACGGCGTGCTCATCGTGGACGAGCCCACCTCCGCCCTCGACCCGGAGGCGGAGATCGCCGCCTTCGACCGCATCCGCCGGCTCGCCGCCCCGAACCGGGCCGTCGTCCTGGTCACCCACCGCATGTCCGGCGTCCGCCATGCCGACCGCATTTACGTCCTGCACCACGGACGGCTCGTCGAACACGGCAGCCACGACGAACTCATGGCCGCTCAAGGCCGCTACGCCTCGATGTTCGACGCGCAAGCCGCCCAGTACGCCCCCGCGGGCACCATCCCCCGGCCCGGCTCCCCCACCATCGCAGATCCCGCATGACCCGCTCGAAAGGCCCCAGGGTGACGACTCCTCCCGCTACCGCGCAGGGACACGATCCCAGTGCACTGCGGCACCCGCTCGTCGATCAGCTCCTCGCGGCCGGCCACGTGCGCACCGCCGCTGTCGAGGCCGCCCTGCGCAGGGTTCCCCGCCATGCTTTCGCACCGGAAGTGCCCGTGCAGGCCGCGTACGCCGATGACATCATCCCCACACGCCACACGTCCGACGGCCGCATCAGCAGCTCCGTCAGCGCACCGTGGCTCCAGGCCGTCATGCTCGAATCGGTCCGACTCCGGCCTGGCCACCATGTCCTGGAGGTCGGCTCAGGCGGTTGCAACGCCGCCTTGATCGCCGAACTGGTCGGCCGGACCGGCCAGGTCACCACCGTCGACATCGACCCTGACGTCACCGACCGCGCCACCCGCTTCCTCCGCGCCACCGGATACGACCGTGTCCGTGTCCTGACCGCGGACGCAGAGCATCTACCCCCCGAGGCCATTCCCGATGGCGGCTTCGATGCGGTGATCGTCACGGTCGACACCTGGGGTCTGCCGTGGATCACCATGGTTGCGGAGGGCGGACGCCTCGTCGCCCCACTGCGCCTCCACCAGTACGTGTGGTCCATCGGTTTCACCAAACGCGACGGTGCGCTCGTCAGTAAGGAGCCGCTCACCGTGTGCGGCTTCGTTCCCATGCAGGGCGCCTGCACATGGGAACCGAATCTACGCACCATCCCAGGCTGCGGCATCCGCCTTGCCTTCGAGGACGGAACGCCGACGCCCGTCGACCAGCTGGCCCCGGCCTTCGACATGGCGCCCTCCACGGTCCGCACGCACGTCACCGTCGGGGGTGAGGAACGCTTCGACTCCCTCACCCTGTTTCTGGCCGGCGCGCTCCCCGGCTTCTGCCGCCTGTCCGTCGACCCGGACCGCCACACCGGCCTCATCAGCCCCCCACCCCCGCACTGGCCCGGCGCGGCCATCGTGCGTGGGACGTCACTCGCCCGTCTGGCATACGAGCGGATCGGAGACGGCGAAAGCGGCGAAGGCCTATACGAGTTCGTCATCCACGGCCACGGACCAGCCGGTCACCTGGCGGCCACAGAAATGGCCGAGCACGTCCAGCACTGGCAGCGCAACCACCGCGCCGCACCCTGCCCGCACATCACGGTCCAACCCAAGAAGGCCACCAGACCGGCAAGCGCCTATACCGACGGCCTGCACGTGTTCCATAAGAAGCACACGCGGATCAAGATCGACTGGCCCGTCGTTCCCGGCGAAGCAGCGCCTGCTCTGGTGCTGCACCTTCTCTCAGCCCTTGCCAATGCCCAGGACCAAGATCCCTGCTGTCTTGCCCACTCGCAAAGCAGCCGAGTGCTGAACGCACCGGCCACCGCCGACTACTGGGAGCCGCTCTGGGCCGGCGGACGCCGGTATCGTGAGGTCACCAGCACCGAGGCCGCGCTGCTGGCCGACCACGTCACGCCGGGCCGCGGACGACCGGCTCTCGACATCGGCACCGGCGAGGGTTCTCTCGCCCCCACCTTCACCAGCACGGTTACCGCACCATTGCATCGACTTCGCGCCCAGCGCCATCGCCGCAGCCCGCAACACTCAGCAGGGCGACGGGCCGGCCTGGTACCTGATGGACTTCGTCTCCGATGACCTCAGCGTCCTGCCGGATGCCGCGTATGCGGTCGTCACCTGCCGCCTGGTCTATCGGTGGATCGACGACAAGGCGACCTTCCTCGACCGCGTCCGACAGGTCCTGCCGCCTGACGGGACCTTCTGGGTCGTCACCGAACTCGCCGGCCGTCGCAAAGAGAACGATCCGTACAGGCACCTCGGGATCACACCCGCCGAGGCCGAAATCCTCACCGCGGGCTGGCCCGTCGTACGCACCGCCGATCTCGACGTGCTGCGCTGCTATGCACTCCACCCCTGAACTCAGCACGGAGGTCAACGTGTTGGACATCGAACATCAGACCCGCCTCGCCTGGGACACCTATGGAAAGCACCACCTGGAGCGCGCTACTCCCCTGCCGGAAGTGGGCCAGATCATCTGGGGCCCTGCAGCAAGCGGGCCGGGGGACGCCATCCTCGGGGACATCGGGGGCCTGCGGGTCCTGGACATCGGCTGCGGCCCTGGTCGGCACGCCGCCCACCTGGCCCGCACCCACGGAGCGCAGGTGGACGGCGTCGATGCTTCCCTCAGCCAGATCAAGAGAGCGCGTGCCCGCTACCCCGAGGTACCAGACCTGCGGCTGGTGCACGCCGACGCTGTCGAGTACCTGGGCACGACAGCCCCGTACGACGTGATCTACTCCCTCAGCACCTTCCACTTCCTCGACCCGCACCGGCTCCTGCCCGCCCTGGCCACCGCCGTCAAACCGGGCGGACGGCTGTACTTCACCGTGCTGCACACCAACTCCGATGGCGACGGCCCCACCTCGACCGTCACCCCACGCCCGGAGATCCTGCGCCTGGCCGACGGCGACGATCTCACCGTGCACATGTGGGTCCTCACACCCGAGTTGTGGGAAGACCTGCTCGTGCACTACGGGTTCCGCGTGCAGGGCATCACCGTCCTCGACACGCCGGAGAAGAAAAACCACGCTTCCTACCGACTGTTCCAGGTCCACCGGCCGGCCCGGATCACCGCCCGTCCCCGCACCGCGGAACCACCCGTCGCCCACGCGGCCGTCGGCGTCGGGGCCGTACTGCTCGGACCCCAGGGCCTCCTCCTTGGCCGACACCGGCTGGGCACACGGGAGCTGCCCGGCGGGACCGTGGAGCCGGGCGAGTCACTGCAAGAGACAGTCGTGCGCGAACTCGCCGAGGAGACCGGTCTGTGCGCCGACCCAGCCGACGTCCGTCTTCTCGGCCTGCTCCTCGACCAGGTTGGCGACGTCGTCCGCATCACCTTCGGCGCGCTCGTCACCCACTGGCAAGGCGAGCCGGCCGACCAGCCTGGCGAGAGTGTCGGAGACTGGCGCTGGTGGGGGCTGGATGCCCTGCCGCCGGACCTGTTCGAGTGCAGTGCGCAGATCCTCACAGCCTGGCGCCCGGACCTCCCGATCGACCACGCCCCGGCCCGCTTCTCGCCCATCACCGACCCGCACACGACCGCCTCCGCGTGATCCCAGCCCTCACTGGGCAGGACCCGCCCGGTGAACCCCCTACCGCCTCACCCATCGCTGATTCAACAGGACCGATCCCGTGACCACTCCACGCCGTGCCACGCCCGCCGATGCCGAAGGCATCACCCGCCTGCGATCCGGGCTGGTCCTCTCCCGATCGCTCGCCCCGGACTGGCTAACCCTTTGCCGAGACCAACCAGCCGAAGGGCTGCAGGCTCATCGTGATGCCCGGGCCTACGTCGTCGACGCACCCGAGGAGCCTGCAGGGTGAGCGCCTGCTTGAGGACCTCGACGTCCTCGCGTAGCCGGCGGTTCTCCCGCCGCAGTGCAGCCGGTTCCTCGCGTTCGCTGCGGGTCAGTCCGTCGCGTTCGCCTGCGTCGACTTCGGCCTGGCTGACCCACAGCCGCACTGCCGTCTCCGTCAGGTCGAAGTCCTTGGCGATCTGGCCGACCGAGCGGTCACCGCGTCGGCACAGCTCGACGGTCTCGGCCTTGAACTCCGGCGTGAGCGAGCGGCGAGGGCGTGGCTTCTTCTTCCCCATGCTCTCCATGATGGACATCCTCCCGGGTCAGAACCCCTGATCTCGGATGTCCGTCAAAGCGGATCAAACCCAGTTGATCCCCATTTGACGTTCAACGGGTGCGCTGCGGTGTTCACCGCAGACGGATTCGTCGAGTGGGAATTCCAGCGAGGCCGGTGCTGTCCTCGGCCGAAGTCGGCCGGGAACAGACGGCACCGCGTGTTGCGCATCGGCCGCATAACGCGTGCCGTCGCTGTGTGCTCGCTCCGGGTGGCCCACAAGAGGACAACCGAGTGAATCGGCGCCGGCTTCGACCTTGTAACCCACCTGTTCGGAAGCCCCGCAAGCTCGCACCTGCAGGGCTTCTCATCGCACGGGCACAACTCTCAGTACCAGCGGGTGGTGTCGTGGGGCGCGGGCTGAGGAGGGGCAGCGTATGACCAGGACTGCGGTCGAGCCTCGTGCGCTTCGGGTCCCGGGGCGGCTGTGTACGGTCCGGCATCGGTGACCGCCTCGTACGGATGCGACTGCCGAGCGGTCGCGTACGGTTCCGGCTGCACGGCACCCGTGGCGTCGCCGCCCCGGGAGGGTTGCGTTCCCGTAGGAGCCTGGAGGCTGCCGTAGCGCTCCATGCGCTGCCAGCGCAGGCGGGATCCGGTCACGGCGGTGAAGACGGACTGGATGACCACCAGGTACATGAGCTGCCGGTAGACGAACTGCTGGAGCGGCAAGCTCCACAGCGGGCCGGGGCGTTCTCCGTCCAGGCGGAACGCGTACAGGCCCATGCCGAGTTGCAGGAGGAGGAAGCCGAGCCACAGGCCGGTGATCCGGATCGGGTCCAGGAAGACCAGGCCGTACACGGCGAAGATGTCCACGACCGGGGCGAGCAGGGGCAGCAGGATCTGGAAGAGGAGGAGGTAGACCAGGCCGCGGCGGCCCAGTTTGCCGGCGGCGCCGCGCTGGACCATTGCGCCGCGGTGTTTCCACATCGCCTGGAGGGTGCCGTAGCACCAGCGGTACCGCTGGCGCCACAGGGCGTTCAGGGATGCGGGTGCCTCCGTCCAGGCCACCGCGCCCTCCTCGTAGACCACGCGCCAGCCGGCCCGGCACAGCGCCATGGTGAGGTCGGTGTCCTCGGCGAGGGTGACGTCGCTGACGCCGCCGAGGCCCAGCAGTGCCCGGCGGCGGAACGCGCCCACCGCCCCCGGCACGGTCGGCATGCACTCGGCGAGGTCGAAGAGACGGCGGTCGAGGTTGAAGCCGACCACGTACTCGATGTGCTGCCAACGGCCCAGCAGGCCACCCCGGTTGACGACCTTGGCGTTGCCCGAGACGGCGCCTACGCGGGGGGCGGCGAAGGGCTGCACGATGGTGCGGACGGTACCCGGCTCGAAGACCGTGTCGCCGTCGACCATGACCACCAGGTCACAAGTGGCGGCGGCGAGGCCGGTGTTGAGGGCGGCGGGCTTGCCCGCGTTCTCCTGCCGGATCACCCGCACCCCCGGCAGCCGGAGCGACTCGACCAGGTCGGCGGTACCGTCGGTGGAACCGTCGTCCACCACGATGATCTCCACCGGGTGGTCCGAGGCGAGGAGTGAGCGTACGGCCGCCTCGATCCCGGCACTCTCGTTGTACGCGGGGACGATGACGCTGACGGGTTCGGTCACCGGCGGCCCCCAGGACCCGCCCCGGCATCCTGCCCTGCGCAGCCGCCGGTGCCGGCGGGCCGTGATCACCACGACCACCGCGCGCAGCACACTGATCACTCCGGCCGCGTACATCAGCACGCCCAGCAGCCACACGATCCAGTCGCCGGCCTTCAACGCGTTGACGAGGGCGATCCCCTGGAGGTGGTCGCCGAGGCCGGCCGGCTGCACGGGGCCGGCCATGCCGACGGCGGCGCCGACCGTCGCGAACCGGAAGCCCTGCGCCTTGAGCCGGGGTATCAGGGTGTTCAGCGCGGTGACGGTCTGGGAGCGGTCACCGCCGGCGTCGTGCATCAGCAGGATCTGCCCGGCGTGTCCGTGCGGGGTGGCGTTGGCGAGGATGCGGGCGACGCCGGGACGCTGCCAGTCCTCGGCGTCCTGGGTGGAGAGCACCGTGACGTAGCCCGCCGTGTCGGCCTGTTTGAGGACGGACCAGTCGGCGTCGGTCAGCGCGTCGTTCTGCGAGGAGTACGGCGGTCTCAGCAGTGCGGTGGTGACCCCGGCCGCGCCGGCCACCGCCAGCTGGGTCTCGCGCAGTTCCAGGGAGCGCTGCCACGGGGCGAGGGTGGAGAGGTCGGGATGGGTGAAGGTGTGGATGCCGATCTGGTGGCCGTCGGCGACGATCCGGCGGACCAGTTCGGGATGGGCCACGACCTGGGTTCCGACGACGAAGAAGGTCGCCAGAACGTGGTTGCGGCGCAGCACGTCGAGGACGCGCGGTGTCCAAACGGGGTCGGGCCCGTCGTCGAAGGTGAGGGCGATCGTGCGGTCCTGGGGCCGGGCGGTGTGCACGGCGCCCGCGGCGTTCGCGATCACCGGGCCGCCGTCGGTCACCTGGGCGGGCACCGCCCCGCTGCGGCCGCGGGCACCGGTCACGTCGTCCGAGGTGATCCCGAGCATGTGGTGGGTGTAGCCCTGGAGCAGAAGGGTCGTCGACAGGGTCACCCCGAGCACGCTCAGCAGCAGCCAGTGGGTGCGGGGGGGTGGTCTGGCGGGTACGGCCGCGGCGGCGGGCGGGAGCGGTACGGCGTCGATCGGTCACGTCAGGGCCTTGGGGTCACTTCACGGGCTTGTGGGAGGTCCCGAGGGCACGCCCCCGGGAGGAGGAGGTCGGGGTCGGACTGGCGGCGGCCGTCGAGGAAGTGGTCCCGGTGGGCGCGGCGGTCGCGGGGGCGGTCGAGGCTGTCGGCCGGATGGGCGTGGAGGTCCGCTGAGCCGTTGGGCGGGAGTCGGCGTGCCCTGCGGCGGAGTTCACGCTCCCTGCTGAGCGGCTCGGGGCGGACGGGGAGTCGGAGGCGGTCACGCGGGGCGTCGCCCGGTGCGCGGCGTCCGACTGCGGGACGAACGGGGCGCTGATGCCGGGGCCGCCCAGCATCGTGCTGATCAGCAGGGCGACATAACCGCCGGCGGGGACCACCAGCAGCCGGGCGGTACGCCGCACGAGGCGCTGGCGTCGCCCCGAGGCATCCACGAAGACCGGCCGAGCCTGCTCGCCCTGCGGTGTGGGCGAGTGCGGCTCGGACTCCGATGCCGGCACCGACACGAAGGGGTCGGGCTGTGTGTCGGTCTCCGGGGCGGGCACGGTGAGGACGTCGCCGTGAGCGGCGTCCCACGCGGGACCGCCGGCCGTGTCCCACGCCGTCAGATGCGGCTGCGCCCACTGCACCGGCTGCGTCGGGTCCCAGGTCACCGTGGCCGTGTCGCCTCGGTACCCCTCATGGCCGTAGCCCTCGTCGGCGTATCCGTTGTGGCCGTACCCCTCGTGGCCGTAGGCATACGCGTACCCGGCATCGCCGTACGGATCCTCGCCGTACGCTCCGCCGTTTCCGTTCGTCCACTGCACGAGTCGTGTCCTCTTGTCCCGGCCGACGGACGCGGCCTTCCGCATGGACAGAGCGCGGCGGGTCGGAACTGTTACACCTCACGCACAACTCACGCCTCGGACGGCCACTTCACCACCGCGTCTCCGCACTCGGCCGTGCGTGCGTAGAAGGCCCTCAGTCCCTGGTGCGCCGCCGAGAAGGCCCTCCGCGTCTCGGGTTCCGCGATCACGCCGCCATAGCGCGGCAGCAGTTCGTCCCGGACGGCATCCCACAGCTCCTCGAAGTCGGCCGTCGCGAGAAACCCGGCCACCTGGCGGGCCTGGGCCGCCGTCAACACCAGAAGCGGCGTCTTGTAACGGTCGGCACGGAAGACCGGCAGGCCGCCGAGCACCACCTGGATCCTGGGCTGGCTCCGGGCAAGGGGGCAGGGAGGAGCGCCGGTGTAGATGCGCTCTTGGTCTCGGCAGCGCCGGACGGTCTCCGCGTCGCCCTCGAAAAGCCGCTCCAGCCATATCGCGCTGTTGCGCAGTCCCGGGGGCGGCACCGCGCGCAGACGGAGGTACGCACTCATGCCAGAAGGAGCGCACGGGGGCGCCTGGGCATTACGCGGGCGGACGGAACCGGGGAACGGATCGGACGCCGCCGGTCCCATGGGGGTGCCTCAGGGCCGGGACCCCGTGCAGTGGTCGAGGCCCCGGCCCCCATCCCTCTCCGCGCCGCCCACGGGGGGAGTCACGAACGGCGCGAAGAGAGGTCCGGGATGGGCTGCGGCGCTGGCGTCGGCGGAGCGGTCACCCTTGGACTGCCCGGCAGCGAACCCGGTATCCCCCCAGCGCACGGGCCGCACGAAACGTCACCCGGCCCCGGACCGCACCGGCGATGCTCCGTCGTACACGCATATGTGCGCCGGTTCCAGCGGCCGGGACACGGGGGCACCGGCGAGAACGTGGAGGACGCCTGATGCGTTGTGACACTTCCGTGATGGCGGACGCTGAACATCCTGGGGGCGTCGCTGCGACCGGAGCGCGGCGGACAGCAGCGATCGCTACGAACCCGCGTGAACGAGGACGATCTTGGGCCAGGTACGGCAAACCCGACGCGGACAGGCGCGCGACGGGGAACTGGGCGCGGCGGTCGCACGGGCCCAGGACGGCGACGAGACCGCCTTCGCGGTCGCCTACCGGATCGTCCAGCCCGGCCTGCTCGGCTACCTGCGCGGCATCGTCGGCGACGACGCGGAGGACGTGGCCTCCGACGCCTGGCTGGAGATAGCCCGCAACTTCGGGCGCTTCAAGGGCGACGGCGCGGGCTTTCGCGGCTGGACCGCGACCATCGCCCGGCACCGGGCCCTGGACCATCTGCGCCGCCAGCGCGTACGGCCCCGGGCAGGCGGGACCGAACAGGACGTACTGCACCTGCCCAGTCCGCACAGTACCCATGAGCAGGCGCTGGAGTCCCTCTCCACCGAACGGGCCCTGGAACTGGTCCGCGGCCTGCCCCAGGACCAGGCTGAGGCCGTCCTCCTGCGGGTCGTCGTCGGCCTGGACGGTCCCGCCGCCGCACGCGTCCTCGGCAAGCGCCCGGGAGCGGTGCGCACCGCCGCCCACCGGGGCCTGAAACGCCTCGCCCACCAGCTCGGGATCGGCGGCGAGGGGGACGAGGAAGTGACGGATGCTGCTTCCCGCACGCTGGGGAAATCGAGATGAACGACGACAGCGGTCCGGCGGACGGGGCATCAGCACATGCCGCGCCGGACGAATCGACCCTGTCGGACAGGAGCGGAAGCGGACATGGGTGAACGGCTGAGCGGCGGCGGAGTACCGGGCCGTCAACATGCGCAGCCCGGCGGCACCGCGTCCGCCCCTTGGGGCGCGCGTGACGCCGGCGCCCTGGAAACGGTCCTGGCCGCAGCCATCCGCCAAGGCGATCCCGATCCCCGGGCCGAACAGCAGGCGGTGGCCGCCTTCCGCGCCGCCCATGCCGCGGGTCCGCACCGCGCACGCACCCGGCGCCGGGACGACTGGCGACCTCCCGAGGAGCGACGTGCCCGGCGCCCGCTGAAGCTGACGTTCGGCGTGGCGTTCGCCAGCCTCACCCTGGGCGGTGTCGCGGTCGCGGCCGTCGGTTACGTCGGCTCATCGTCAAACGACTCCAGCGGCGGCAGCGAGACGGCGCACCCGTCGGCCCCCGCTCCGGACCGGCCGGGCGATGCGGCCTCGTCGACGCCCTCCGGCGGCCCGCGTCCCACGGACAGGCCGGCCTCCGCCCAGGACACCGAAGCCCACTGCCGCGCCTACGAGCAGGTCCAAGGCCGGGGCAAGGCGCTCGACACGAAGGTCTGGCAGCAGCTCGTGGCGGCGGCCGGCAGCAAGGCCGGGGTGGCCGACTACTGCTCCGAGCAGCTGAAGCGGGCGACGGCGACGCCGAGCAGGTCAGCCGACACGGGCAAATCCGGCAAGGAATCCGCAGGCTCCGGCAACGGCGCGACAGGCTGGACCGGCACCTCCTCCGACAAGGGCACGTCCGGCGGCACGGCCAAGACGGGCGGGGACGGCCGGACGAGCGGCCAGGGCGGCGGGAAGCACAAGTAGCCCCTGCCATGGCATCCGAGAAGCGTTCGTCGAGGGCACACATGCGTGCGTGATGCGTGAACGGACTGCCCGACACGGGCAGCATGAGCCGGATCGGGATCGAAGCCGCGTGGCGCTGATCAGGCACAACAGCGCCACGCCGCAGCGCCGCGCACCACCCGGCACGGATTCGATCCCACTCCTACCTGATCTTTTCGTAAGTTCGGTGGGTGTGCTGGGTGAATGGTCAGGTCGGTGTGGGCGAGAAAGGACAAGGGCAGTTGTGGGTTGTGGTTGATGCGGTGGATGCCGTGTTCGGTGGCGTCGGCGACATCGGCGAGGTGGTCGCCGGCGAGGTTGGCGAGTTCACGTTTCTTCAGCGAGGACCACAGCAGTTCCACCGGGTTCAGCTCGGGCGCGTAGGCGGGATATCGCTCCAGAGTGAGCCAGTCCTGCTCGGCGGCCCAGGCGCGCATCGCCCGGCTCCAATGCGCCGACAGGCCGTCCCAGACCAGCACCACTTTCTCGCCGCGGTAGAACGCCTTCATCTGTTCGAGGACTTCGATGAGGGCGGCGGTGTCGTAGCTGGCGGGCTTGAGGTGGAGGCACAAGCGGACTCCGCGTTCGGGGTCGGCGGAGTGGTAGCCCAGGGCCCCGGCCATCGACGCCCGCTTCCAGTTCAGGCGGTGCCGCAGCAGCGGGGTCCGGCCACGGGGGGGCTTCCACCCTGACCGTGGACACCGGTTGTCATACAGCGATGGCCAGCGTAGTTGATCTCTGTTCGAAGGCGACCGGCGCGAGGTAGCCGATCGTGGAGTGTCTGCGCCGGTGGTTGTGGAAGCCGAGCCAGCGGAAGACTGCGAGCCGGGCGGCTCGTTCGGTCGGCCAGCCGCGCCGGTCGGGCAGGACCTCCCGCTTGAGCGAGGCGAAGAACGACTCCGCGGCGGCGTTGTCCGCGGAGGTGCCGACCGCTCCCATGGACCGGCGGATACCGGCCCGGTGGCAGGCGTCGGCGAACGCCTTCGACCCGTACTGGGTGAGCCCCGTGATCGCTGTGGAAGACTACGTCGTCCACCCGGCCGCCGCGCGTGCGGACGGCTGCCTTCAGCGCGTCGGTGACGAGTTCGGCCCGCATGTGATCGGCCATCGACCAGCCCAGCAGGCGACGGGAGTACACGTCGATGACGGTGGCCAGATACAGGAACTTGCCGCTGGCGATGGGCAGATAGGTGATATCGCCGACCCAGGCCCGGTTGGGGTCGGATGCGGTGAAGTTGCGCCGCAGCAGATCGGGCACCGCCTGGGAGGCGGGGTCCGGAATGGTGGTTCGGTGTCGACGCTTCAACCTCCTTCCCTGGATGGAGTGTTGGCGCATGAGCCGTTCGACGCGCTTGCGGTTGACGACCACACCGCCCGCGCGGAGCTCGGCGGTGATCCGCTTGGCCCCGTACGTCTTTCCGGACTCTGCGTGGACCTTGCGTATCCGTCGGGTGAGTGCGGCGTCCGCGGCCTGTTTCGCGGCGCGGGCCGGGGCCGTCTTCAGCCACCGGTAGAACCCGGACCTCGACAGGTTCAACACGGTGCACAGCCGCTTCACGCCGTAGGCGCCGCGGTGGTCGGCAACGAACTCGAAGCGGCTCACCAGTTCGTCTCGCCCGCAAAATACTTGGCCGCCCGGCGCAGGATGTCACGTTCCATCTCCAGCTCGCGCACCTGCTTGCGCAAGGCCGCGATCTCCGCGTCCTTCGCCGACTCCGCAACCGCCTCGGGCCGCTCAGCCTTCTCCGCCGTCTTGATCCACTGCCGCAGCGTCTCGTGGTTCACACCCAGCTCGGCGGCAACGCGCGAGACGGGCCGGCCCGACGAACGGGCCAACGCCACCGCGTCGGCCCGGAACTCCGCCGAGTACTTGTAGGTCCCCACCTGGGACTCCTCTCCCTGGACTCAAGATCCAGTGTCGAGGTGTCCACGATCAAGGTGGAGGGCCCACGGCAAGTGGACCACGCTGAGTCCGCACACCACGCTGACGAAGGGCCACACCTACGCGCTGACCGCCAAGCTCACCATCAAGGGCACGCAGCACCTGCGGGTGTCGACGTCCGGCACGACGCACTCCCCCACGGTGATCGTCAAGGTGTCCTGACCGAGGCGGGGACCGCAACGCAAGACCGCAGTACCCGCAGTACAGCCCCAGAGCCGCCTGGAACTCGCCCGCGATCTCCGGCCGCTCCAACTCCCGCATGCAGCGCGGGTCGAAGCAGCCGGTCGCGCGGCCTCGTTCAGTCCGGGCGGCCAGCAGAGAAGTGGCCTGCTCGGAGCATACGGCGGTCCAGTTCACAGCAAACCCACACCAAACGATGGGAACCCGGCTGGTCGGGAGGAACGTCCTTCCCTCTGAAGCGTCCGCACACAAGCGATCCGCTGAAGGGGTGACGGGGACGTGTCGTTGCGAGGCACCTGGCACCGATGGGCGCTCGGGCTGTGGGCGCTGGTGTGGCTGCTCGCGTACATGCCGGGCGGCGGCTACTCGTGGCACTACTTCGCCCACGGCAGTGCGCTGCTGTTCAACGGTTCCGGCGCGAGCCCGGCGGGCGGCCTGCACCTCTACGCGAACTATCCGAGCCTCCAGATAGGTCCGGTCGCCTTCATCGGCGCCCAGGTGCTGCGCTCGATCGGGCCGGACAACGGGATGGTGGCGGGCCAGCTGGCGATGACAGCCATCGGCCTGCTGGTGCTGCACACCCTGGAGCGTTGCGCGGTGCTCGCGCGCCCGGGCCTGCTGCGACGGCCGACCGCCCTGCGGCGGACCGTGCTTGTGGGCGGGGGCGTGTTCGTCGTCGTGTGGGAGTCGCTGTCCGTGCACTACGGCCACCTCGACGACGTGCTGGCGCTGCTCTTCGCCGTGCTGGCGGTCCGGGCCCTGATTGCGGACAGCCCGGCGCTGGCGGGGCTGTGCCTGGGTCTGGCCGCCGACTCCAAGCCCTGGGCACTGGCCTTCCTGCCGCTGGTTCTCGCCGCGCCCCGGATTCGGCGGCGGCACGTCGCCGTCTACGCGGCCGCCACCCTCCTGCTCGCCTGGCTGCCCTTCGTGATCGCCGACCCGGGCACTCTCACCGCCGCGCAGTACGCCATCGTCAACGAGCCCTCCTCCGCCCTGCGCGCGCTCGGCGTCACCACGGCCGGGACGCCCTCGTGGGACCGCATGGCGCAGCTCTTCCTGGGCTGCGCCCTGGGCGTGCTCGCGGTCGTGCGACGCCGCTGGCCGTCGGTGCTGCTGCTGGGGGTCGGCGCCCGGATCGTGCTGGACCCGGGCGTTTACGACTACTACACCGCGGGCCTGCTCCTCGGCACGCTGTGCTGGGAACTCCTGGGCCTTCAACACCCCGCCCCGGTGTGGTCCCTGACCGCCTTCACGGGCCTGCATCTGGCGCCGGGTGTCATCGCCGACGCGTCCCTGCTCGGGACCCTGCGACTGTGGACCGTGCTGCTGCTCACGGCCGGCGTCCTGCTCCTCCCGCAACGCTGGTGCGCACAGGAGGAACTTCCAGGGTCCGCTGCCGACGCGATCGCCGATCCGGCAAGGGTCTTCGGTAACGTCCATCGGCTCCCGAAGCGGTTCGAGATGGTGTCGGCCGGGCGGTCCGAGTAGTCGGAAGCCGGGGCGCAGGGGGTGGCGTGTCAAGATCGGGACATTGAGAGCGACATACCGCGGTTCTTGGATTTGCTGACTTGCGCAACCACGCAGCTATGATTCCGGCACGGACAGCCCGAAGCGCCGGAGGCGGCTGACATGACCAGCGTGAAGAGCTTCTCCGCGTGGGGGTACGGGCCCGAACGGTCCCGATGGAAGCGGCTGTTCGCCCGGGACTCCACGGTGCGCCGGCTGGACTGGCCGATACTGCTGTCGGCGCTCGGGTTGTCGTGCATCGGCTCGCTGCTCGTCCTCTCCGCGACCCGCAACCGCACGACGATCAACCAGGGAGACCCGTACTACTTCCTGGTCCGACACCTGATGAACCTCGGTATCGGGCTGGCCCTGATGATCGGCACCCTGTGGCTGGGCAACCGCGCCCTGCGCAACGCGGTGCCGGTCCTCTACGGCCTGTCCCTCGTGGGCGTGCTGGCCGTGCTAACCCCGCTCGGCGCGACCATCAACGGCAACCGCAACTGGATCGTGCTCGGCGGCGGATTCTCACTACAGCCCTCGGAGTTCGTGAAGGTCTCGATCGTGCTGGGCATGGCGATGCTGCTGTCGGCCCAGGTCGACGCGGGCGACCGGCCGTACCCCGACAGCCGCACCGTGATCCAGGCGCTGGGGCTGGCCGCCGTACCGATCATGGTCGTGATGATGATGCCGGACCTTGGCTCGACGATGGTCATGACCGTCACGATCCTCGGCGTGCTGCTCGCTTCGGGCGCGTCCATGCGGTGGATCTTCGGGCTGCTCACCGTCGGGGTCCTGGGGGCGGTCGCGGTGTGGCAGCTCCATCTGCTGGACGCATACCAGATCAACCGGTTCGCGGCCTTCGCCGACCCGAACCTCGACCCCTCGGGCGTCGGCTACAACACCAACCAGGCCCGGATCGCCGTCGGCTCCGGCGGGCTGACCGGGCAGGGGCTCTTCCACGGGACGCAGACCACCGGGCAGTTCGTCCCCGAGCAGCAGACCGACTTCGTCTTCACGGTCGCCGGCGAGGAGTTGGGCTTCGCCGGCGGCATCCTGATCATCGCCCTGATCGGGGTCATCCTGTGGCGGGCCTGCCGGATCGCGCGCGAGTCGTCCGAGCTGTACAGCACAATCGTCGCCGCCGGGATCGTCGCCTGGTTCTCCTTCCAGTCCTTCGAGAACATCGGCATGGCGCTCGGCATCATGCCGGTGGCAGGCATCCCGCTGCCGTTCGTCTCCTACGGCGGCTCATCCATGTTCGCCGTGTGGGTAGTCGTAGGGCTTCTTCAGTCGATAAAGGTCCAGCGGCCCGTGCGGGCATAGTTGCCAGTGCCGAGTCCTTGCCAGGGGCCCTACGTGCGCTTTGCCAACGTCACAGTCAACGTGGAGGTGTCCGGCGATCCTGCCTCGGATGCGGCATGTTTCTGCGTGCACGGAGCAATAGCAGCAACACGGCCATTCCGGCAGCACGTTCGCGCAGGCGCCGACGCTGAGATCGCCACGCCGTACAGGACATCGCCGCTATTGCAGTCTTCGGCCGCCCTGGACTGAGCTTATCTACAAATGCGTCGCACGGCGGGAGGTCCCGGGGGTACCGGTGCGACTGACCGGCCATGCAAGTCACGATCCTGCGCAGTACCGGCAGCACCGTCAACGACGCCCCGGACGCCACATCGACCGGACCGAACCAGAGCCCGAACATATTCACAGCCGAAAGTCTCCGCTCTGACTAAACTCAAACAATGCTCTTATTGATTTCTTTCCGGGCTCGTAAATAGTGTGCACATGGCGACCGGAACGACATGATCCGGGTCTACAGTTCATCAACTTCTGCCCATGGGCAGGCAGTAAATCAATTGCACAGAGTTGGTGAACGCCCCAGGCGGAAAAGGGCCTCTGACGGACCGTAATGGGCTTGAAGCCCGTCGGCACCCAAAGCCAGAGGCACGACCTTGACATCGACCGCACTCGATGCGTCCCCGCCGTTGCCCGAGCATCCCGGAGACAGGGCTCTCTTCCGCTCCGCGGCCGCCGCACCGCCGCGCACCCTCGTCGACATCCTGCGGGCCACCGCAGCCCTGTACCCGGACACACCCGCCCTGGACACGGGCGCCGAGGTGCTGTCCTACCGTGAGCTGCGCGCCGAGGCCCGCAGCCGCGCACGGCTGCTCGCCGAGCGGGGAATCGGCCCGGGCGACCGGGTCGGCGTACGGGTGCCGTCGGGCACCGCCGAACTGTATCTGTCGATCCTCGCCGTACTGCACTGCGGCGCGGCCTACGTCCCGGTCGACGCCGACGACCCCGAGGAGCGTGCCGCCACGGTGTTGCGCGAGGCCGGCGTGTGCCACGTCATGGGGCCGCACCCGCAGGCCGCGGACCTGGCGGTGCCGTCCGGGGCGGCGGTGGGCTCGGAGCCCGCCCCCGAGGACGACGCCTGGATCATCTTCACGTCCGGTTCGACCGGCGCACCGAAGGGCGTGGCCGTCACCCACCGGTCCGCCGCCGCCTTCGTGGACGCCGAAGCCGGACTGTTCCTGCGCGGCCGGCCGCTCGGCCCCGGAGACCGGGTGCTGGCGGGACTGTCTGTCGCCTTCGACGCCTCCTGCGAGGAGATGTGGCTGGCGTGGCGCTCCGGCGCCTGCCTGGTACCGGCCGAACGGGCCCTGGTACGGGCCGGTCACGAGTTGGGCCCGTGGCTCGAAAAGCGTGGCATCACCGCGGTCTCCACCGTCCCCACGCTGCTGGCCATGTGGCCCCAGGAGTCGCTCAGCCCGGTGCGGTTGCTGATCCTCGGCGGTGAGGCCTGCCCGCCCGGCCTCGTCGAACGGTTCGCCGGGCCCGGGCGGGAGATGTGGAACACCTACGGCCCCACGGAGACCACCGTCGTGGCCTGTGCCGCCCGGCTGGCGCCCGGACAGCCGGTGCGCATCGGACTGCCGCTGGACGGCTGGGAGTTGGCGGTGGTGGACGAGACCGGGGAACCGGTGGCCCCCGGGGCGCAGGGCGAACTGGTCATCGCCGGCGCCGGCACCGCACGCTACCTCGACCACGCCAAGGACGCGGAGCAGTTCCGGCCGTGCCCGGCACTGAACTCGCCACGTGCCTACCACTCGGGCGACCTGGTGCGCGCCGACCCCGAGGGACTGGTGTTCCTCGGACGCGTCGACGACCAGGTCAAGGTCGGCGGACGCCGTATCGAACTCGGTGAGATCGACGCGGCCCTCCTCGCCCTGCCGGGCGTGCGCGGGGCAGCCGCGGCCGTGCAGTCGACCGCGGCCGGGACCCAGGTTCTGGTCGGCTACATCCTCCCGCAACGTACCCCCGACGGGCACTCCGCCTTCGAGACCGGTAAGGCCAGGGCACTGCTGAGCGAGCGGCTGCCCGCACCACTGGTACCGCTCCTGGCCGAGGTGACGGACCTGCCCACCCGTGCGTCCGGCAAGGTCGACCGGCATGCGCTGCCCTGGCCCGTTCCCCTTGCCGACGCCGACCGCGGTGACACGGCGCACCGGCTGCACGGGACGGCCGCACGGCTGGCGGACGTGTGGGAGCAATTGCTGGGCCTGCGGCCCGGCCCGGACAGTCATTTCGTGGACCTCGGCGGCAGCAGCCTGGCCGCCGCCCGGATGGCCTCGATACTGCGCGCGGACCATCCGGGTCTCTCCGTGGCCGACCTCTACCGACACCCCGTGCTTCAGAGCATGGCCGACCATCTCGACTCCGTGGCCGGCTCCGTGCCAGAGGCACGACCCGTCCGGCCGGTGCCCCGGTGGACCGCTGTCGTCCAGTTCCTCGTCGTCCTGGCCGGTTACGGGATCACCGGACTGCGCGGTCTGGTCGGCCTGGCTTCGGCGGACAACGTGCTCGGCTGGGTCGCCCCGCAGCGCTGGGCCCCGCACACGTCGTGGTGGCTGGTCCTGGTGGGCTGGGCAGTGCTGTTCAGCGCACCGCTGCGCTGCCTGATCGGTGCGGGCCTCGCCCGTGCGCTGACGGCCTGTGTCACTCCAGGCGCGCATCCGCGCGGCGGACACGTCCATCTCCGGCTGTGGACCGCGGAACGAGCGGTGGCGGCCTTCGGCGTTCCCGCCCTGATCGGCACCCCGTGGGCCGCTCGGTACGCCCGGCTCCTCGGCTGCCGGACCGGACGCGACGTACAGCTGCACACCATGCCCCCGGTGACCGGCCTGGCCGAGCTGGGCGACGGATGCAGTGTCGAGCCCGGGGCCGACATCGCGGGCTGGTGGCTGGGCGGTGACACGCTGCACGTCGGCAGGGTCTCCATCGGCGCGGGCGCCCGGGTGGGCCACCGCAGCACGCTGCTGCCGGGCGCGGTCCTGGGACGCGGTGCCGAACTGACCGCCGGTGGCTGCCTGGACGGCCGGATCCCCGACGGCCAGGTCTGGACCGGTTCGCCTGCCCGGCCGACCGAGCCCGCCGACCGCCTCGCGGCCTGTGGCTGGCCCGCACGGCCGGTGGACCGCCGACGCCGTTGGCACCTGGCGTACGCGCTGTCCCTCACGCTGCTGCTGCCGTTGCTGTCCCTGCTCGCGGCGGCCCCGGCACTGTTCCTCACCTGGCTGTTGGTGCGCGACACACCGACGCTGTCGGACGCAGCCGGGCAACTGCTCGCCGCAGCACCGCTGTTCGCCATCCTGACCACGGTGTGCGGAATGCTGATCACGGCGCTTTCCGTACGCCTGCTGAACCGCTCGCTCAAGCCCGGTCTGCACCGCGCGGACGGAGGCGTGGCCTGGCGGGCCTGGCTGGTGTCGCGCCTGCTCGACAGCGCCCGCAGCAGCCTGTTCCCGCTCTACGCGAGCCTCGCCACACCACACTGGCTGCGACTGCTCGGCGCACGCGTCGGCCGTGGCACCGAGATCTCGACCGTGCTGCCGCTGCCGTCCCTGCTCCAGGTGGACGACGGGGCGTTCCTCGCCGACGACACGCTCGTCGCACCGTTCGAACTGGGCGACGGATGGCTGCGGTTGGGCCCTGTGCGCATCGGCAGACGGGCCTTCGTCGGCAACTCCGGCATCGTCGGCCCCGGCCGCGACGTCGCCGACCACGCCCTGGTGGGCGTGCTGTCCGACGCCCCGGCGCACTGCGAACCCGGGACGTCCTGGATCGGACGGCCCACGATGCCATTGCCCCGCGTGCCCGGCACAGGCGACCCGGCCCGGACGTTCACCCCGCCGCGCCGGCTGGTGCTGGCGCGGGCAAGCGTGGAGATCTGCCGTCTGCTGCCCATGATCCTCGGCACACTCCTGGCCGAGTGCCTGTTCCTCACCGGACAGGAGGCTCTGGACCGCGGTGGACTTCCCCTGGCCGCGCTCGTCTGCGCCCCGCTGCTCCTGGCCGCGTCCGTGGTGGCCTGCCTGACCACGACCGGCGCCAAGTGGCTGCTCGTGGGCCGCTTCCGGCCGGTCGAGCGACCCCTGTGGTCGTCGTTCGTGTGGCGCAACGAACTGTTCGACACGTTCGTGGAAGTGCTGGCCGTGCCGTGGGGCGCCGGCGCTCATCTGGGAACCCCCGCGCTGAACTGGTGGCTGCGCAGCCTCGGCGCGCGTATCGGGCGCGGGGTGTGGTGCGAGACCTACTGGCTGCCGGAGACCGATCTGGTCAGCCTCGGCGACGGGGTCAGCGTCAACCGCGGATGCGTTCTGCAGACCCACCTGTTCCACGACCGGATCATGCGGATGGACACCGTGCGTCTGGCAGCCGGCGCCTCGCTCGGCCCGCACAGCATCGCCCTGCCCGGCACCACGATCGGCACCGGCGCGTCCGTCGCCGCGGCCTCCCTGGTGATGCGCGGTGAGGCGGTGCCCGACGGCACCCACTGGGCCGGCAACCCCATCGCCGGTGTCTCCGCCCCCGGCGCCACCGCCCGCTTCTCCCCAGGGGAGGCGGCATGACGTGGTGCAGCCGACGCGCGCTGATCCGCGGCGCGGCGCTGGCCACCCTGGCGACGACGGCCACGGACGACCCGGCACTCAGAACCGAACGCTATTTCGCCGGCCACGGCAGCTACGCCCACCGCACCCTCGCCTACGACCTGCGTCTGGCGTACGACCCGGCCGTCGCCACGCTCGACGGCCGGGCGCACATCCACGCGGTCTCCGAGCGGCCGCTGCGGCAGGTCCACCTCGACCTCGCCGGGCTGAGCGTGCACGACGCCCACGTCGACGGGGTCTCGGTGCGTCCGGGTCACAAGGGGGACAAGCTGATCCTGCCCACACCGCGCCCGATCACGGCGGGCACACCGTTCACACTGGAGATCGGCTACGCCGGCCGGCCCGGGCCGGTGCGCACACCGTTCGGGCAGATCGGCTGGGACCGCACCGGCGACGCCCATGGGGGCACTCTGGTGGCCTCCCAGCCGCTGGGCGCCCCGTCGTGGTTCCCGTGCAACGACCGGCCGGACGACAAGGCCGAATTCACTTTCCGGGTGACCGTGCCACGGGGGCACCAGGCTGTGGCCAACGGCATGCTCCTGGAGCAGAGCAGCACGGGAACCACCGAGTTCTGGAAGTACCACCACCCCGGGCCCATGGCTCCCTACCTCGCCGCGCTGTACACGGGCCGTTTCGTCCAGGAGACCTGGCAGGCCCGGGACACCGCGACCGGGCACCGGTTCGTCGGCCGCAACGCCTACCCCGCCCGTCTCTCCCGGCAGGCCCGGCACGACCTGGCTCGCCAGCCCGAGATGTTCGAGGCGTTCACCGGCTGGTTCGGGTCCTATCCCTTCGAGACGTACGGCGCGGTCGTCGTGGACGCCGACCTGGAACAGCCCGTCGAGAACCAGACCGTGTCCCTGTTCGGCCGCAACCACGTCGACGGCGAACGGACATGGGAGACACTGGTCGCCCACGAACTCGTCCACCACTGGTACGGCAACAGCGTGAGCGTGCGCGACTGGCGGGACATCTGGCTCAACGAAGGCTTCGCCACCTACGGGGAGTGGCTGTGGTCGGAGCACATCGGCGAGGACTCGGCCGACACCATCGCCCGGGCGGCCTGGCACACCCTCGCGCAAAAGGCCAAGGGCCTGCGAATCGCCGCCCCCGGACCGGACCGCATCTTCGACGACCGCCTCTATGACCGGGGCGCGTGCACCCTGCATGCACTGCGCCTGGCTCTGGGCGACGAGCGGTTCTTCGCGATACTGCGCGGCTGGCACCACGCCCACCGCGGCAACAGCGCCGACACCACGGCCTTCATCGCCCACGCCGGTCGCTACACGCCGTCGAAGATCGAGCCGCTCCTGTACGCCTGGCTCTACGACGAACACCTCCCGCCCCTGCGCCCGCCAACCGTGGCGTGACCACGCTGGTCAACTCCCTCGAGGGCGTCTCGGCCCGCCGCCTCCGTCAGACCACTACTGGCTGAGTTTTCATGCCACTCGATCTCAGCCGCACGGCCTTCCCGGACGGCAAGGCCCAAGTCCTCCAACTCGTGGCTCGTATACGCGCCTACCGGATCGAGTCCACGATCGCCGGGCCCGCGGCGGCATCGACGACACGTCGTGGAGGCGGTGTAAAGCCCTGCGGGCGGTGTCGGTGCCATGGTCTACGGTCACCGCGTCCGGTGTGGACATCGCCGCTCTCGCCTGGC
>NZ_JBFBBE010000122.1:0-26598 GCF_040682555.1 Streptomyces sp. NPDC051172 | reverse complement strand
CTACCAGCGGTCCCGTTCGTCATTCACCGCAGGGCCAGCACGCCCACCCGCGCCTGGACAGCGCCCCAGCCAGCCTTAACTTCCCGGCCTTGCTCCTTGAGGGCCTTGCGCAGGTCGCGTGCCAGGTCCAGTTCGTCCTGGGCAGCCTTGCGTTTGGCCTCGGCCTTCGCCGGGTCGGGCTCAGCGGTCGCGTCGTCCAGCCCGCGCAAGCCTCGCATGCGCATCTCGTGCAGGATCGTCTTGAAATACTCACGGGTGCCCTGCGAGACCTGCGGCACGGCCGGGTTCGCCGGTTCGCTGCCGTCCGGTGCGTCCTGACCCTCGTCCGGGGCCGTGTCCTGCCCGTCGTGCCCTTCTCCCGGCTCGGGACGGTCGGGGTCGTCCGCTCCCAGCGGGAGCCCCTGACGGTCACCCTCGCCCGCGTCGAGGGAACCCTTGCACTCCACGACCACATGGTCGTAATCGGTCGCGTCCGGGGGCGCGGTGTACACCTGGTCGAAACGGTTGTTGCCCTCGGCCCGGTTGTCGACGCGGACCGCACCGGGGAACTCGTTCGGAATCGCGTGGTACTCGGCGACTTCGTCTCCGTACCGCTCGCTCTCCTTGCCTCTCGCCGCGTGCAGCGGCCTGTGCACGTCGTCGGCCTCTTCGAAGGCCTTTTTGTTCTCAGGAGTGTCGTCCGCCTCAAGGGCCTTCTTGGCCGCTTCCCTCGCCTTGTGCGGCTCACGGTCCGCTTCGATCGCGTCTGCCCGGGATGCGGCACGCTCGTCGAGCTTGTCGAGCGTCTCGGCAGAGGGGCCTCCCTCGGTCCGCCCGACCGGCTTCACGTTCGGGTCGACGTAATGGGGAGGCGAAGCGGGCAGCACGTTGCTCGCTGCCATCCATGGCCTCTGCGGGTCTCCGGTGGCCCGCAGAATGGGCAGTTGGCGACCCATGTACCTGTCGTGGCGCGACCACCGGTGACCGTCGGTCGGCCGGTAGTACTTCTCGAAGAACCTGGGATCGGTGTTGGCGAGATGGACCATGTGGTCGACCCACTCGTGGTCCGTCTGAGGGTTGTTGACCGGATCGCCCGCCGGTTGTGCCGGTCCCTCGGGGTGGTGCTGTACCTCCGGCTTCGGGGGCGCCGGGTGCTCGGGGGTGATCTCCCCGTACAAGGGCTTCCTGCCTGCCGTGGACTGCTGGATGTGCCGTGACGCATCGGCGTTCCTGCCGTCCGGCAGGCTCTCGTGGGCGGGAACCGCGGAGTCCTTGGTCATCTTGCCGGGGCGGTCATGGTGCGCGTCGGCCGCCGAGGGGTCCGCGTTCGCGGGGTGGGACTGGTCCGGGGGCGCGAGCCGGTCCCGGCCCGGCGTCTCGGACTGTGGATCCTCGCCGTGCTCGGGGTGCTTGTGGTCCGGCCCCGGCTCGGTGCCAGGGCGCTGACCGTCGGGGCGGTCGTCGCTCTCCGGATGCCTCTGCGCGGGGGTGTCCCGATGCGGCTCCGACGTCCGCGGATCGGTCGTTCGCGGGTCTGAGACACGGGGATCGGGCGTACGTGGGTCGGGCGTACGTGGGTCGGGCGTACGAGGATCGGGCGTACGTGGGTCCGGGGTTCGGGGATCCGAGGTGTGCGGGTCCGATGTGTGTGAGTCCTGGGTGTGCGAGTCCGTGGTGTGCGCGTCCGGGGTGTGCCGGTGCTGCGGGTCGGACGCATGCGGGTCCGAGGGCGTGGAGCTCTGCTGATGTGTGTCCCGGTTGCTCGTGGGGTCGTTCCGGGTGTCCGTCTGAGCCGTCTTGGTCGGCTGCTCGGACTCCTTGCCGGAGGTGCGGCCCTGCTCGTCGGGGCGGGGCGCCTCGTCCGGGGACGGCTTCCGGCCTTCGGGGGCGTCCTGGGAACTCTCCCGGCCCTCAGGGGTGCGGTCCGGTTCGGACGGGCTGGGGCTCTCGCTCTGCGGCCGGCCGTTCTCGTCTCCGGGCCCGTCCTTCGTCGTGTTCGGGTCGGTGCTGGAGGGCTGCTGTGCGGGGTCGTCGACCTGCTTCGGAGTGTCGGCCGAGGCGTCGTTCTGCGAGGTCTGGGGCTGGGCGCCGTCCGATTTCTCCGGCTGGGCCTCGCCGTCGCTCTGGGCCTGCGCGTCGTCGTTCTGGTCCCCGGCGTCCTTGGTCTCGGGCACCGCGGGGTGGAGCGGGTTGCCGTCGGCGTCCAGGGGGATGTGCCAGACGTGTTCCGCGTTGGAGATGTGCAGCGGGTTGTGGCTTACATCTCCCGTCTGGGTGTCGATCCAGATGATGTTGCCGTGGTGGTTGACGGCGTTGAAGGCGTGGCCGCCTCCGTTGTTGGGCCAGCCGACCTGGACGATGGCCGCGGCGCCGTGTCCGGCCTGCTGGAGGTCCCAGGCGATGCGGGCCGGCGTGTGCGGGTCGTCGCCCCGGCCCGCGTAGGTGTGGGGAGCGCCCGCCCAGCGGATCTGGTTGTCGTTCGCGTTGTCCTCGGGGGACCAGTAGTCCGGCTTGCCGTGCTCGTCGGTGTCCAGGGTGCGTGGGGCCGAGACCTGGGGGCTGCCGTACCAGGTCTCCAGGAAGGAGCGGGAGCAGTCGGCGCAGTTGTTGCTGCGTCCGGGGACGGTGTTGCCACCGTCGTTCTGGAGCTGTGACCAGGAGCCGAAGGGGTCGGGGAAGCGCTGCGGGGTGCCGTCCTCGTTGTGCGGCACCGCGTCGACCAGCGCCTGCTGATCCGCGGGGTCGGGCTCCGTCAGGCCTCCGGGGTGGTGGTCCAGGTCGGTGCGGATGTCCTCCAGGCTGTCCTGCTGCGGGTGCTGCTGGTGGTCGGGGTTGCCGGGGGTGGCCTGGGGCGAGCCCGGTGCCGGTGGCGTTGCGGGGCCCGAGTGCGAGGGCGCCGCCGGGGCACTCGGGGTGCGGACGACGGTGTGGACCGGGACCGGCGTCACCTGGTGCTGGTGCTGTTGTTGTGGGTTGTTGGGATGTGCGGCCGGCTGCGGCGGAGAGCCGGGCGGGCTGCCCGCAGGCTGCTGCGGCGGCCTGTTGGGGGTGGGCTCGGCCCCGGTGCCCGGCCGGGAGCCGGGAGTGCCGGACGTGCCGTCAGGCGTGCCGGGGGCGTTGGCGGGGCCGGGCCGGCTGGAGGAGTCGGGGGTACGGCCGCTCGGCGTCGACGAGTCCGACGTGCCGTTGCCCGGCGTCGAGGCGCGATCCGGACCGGAGCCGGTCGAGGTGGAGGGCGTCGTCGTGGAGGTGCTGGTGGACGGCGAGGTGGTCCTGGAGGACGACGACTGGGCCGGGTTCTGAGTCGCGGTGCTCGTGTTCGAGTTCTGGCCCGGGGTGTTGGTACGAGTGCTGCCGGTCGGGTCCGTGGTGTTGGTACGGGCGTTGCCGGTCGGGTCCGTGGTGTTGGTACGGGCGTTGCCGGTCGGGTCCGTGGTGTTGGTACGTGTGCTACCGATCGGCTCCGTGCTGGTGCGGGGCGTGGTGCCGTCGCCCGGCCTTGTGCCGGGGGTGGTGCGGGGGGCGGTGCCGTCCCCAGGGCTGGTGTCAGTGGTGTTGCGGGGCGTGGTGCCGTCGCCCGGCCTTGTGCCGGGGGTGGTGCGGGGAGTGGTGCCGTCCCCCGGCGTAGTACCGGACGGATTCCTCGGCGTCGTACCGTCCCCCTGCGTCGTCGTGCCTCCGGGGGTGCGCTGGGCCGGTGTCCGCCCGTCCGGCGTGCCGGGGGTGCGGCCGTCCGTCGCACCGGGGACGCGCCCGTCCCCCGTACCGGAGACACGAAGACCCGCACCAGCGGCAACGCGACCGTCTGCCGTGGCCGACGTCGAGGCTGATGCCGACGCGGCCGTAGTGCTGCGGGCAGTGGATGGCGACGTCGGACTCGGCGTGGAGGCCGGACCCGATCCCGCGGGGGAGGTTGTACCGGGCGTCGCGACGGAAGAGCTCTTCGCTGCCCCGGAGTTGGGCGTGGGGCTGCTCGGGCCGGTGCCGGAGGACGTGCTGCCGCCGGACGTACCCCCGCCCTGATGCGAGCCGACACCCACCCCACCGGCCGTGGACGGCGCGACAGGCGATGTCGGCATGCCGGAGCCGCCGTCCGCGCGGCCTCCGCCCGCACCGCTGGAGGACGGGTCGCTGGCCGTCGGAGCAGGCGAGGGCACCGAGTTGGTGTGGGTCGGGGTGCCGGCGGCCAGGCTGTCGATATTGGTGCTGATTCCGCCGTGGCCGCCCGTCGACGGCGACGGAGACGCCCCTGACGACGCGGGGGCCGACACGGAATGCACGGTCGGCGACGAGAGGCCGGACACGGACGAGCCGCCGCCGGAGTGGGACGGCCCGGAGGCGCCGGGACCGTGGGACGCACCCCCCGAGTCCGAGCCACCCGACGACGCCCCACTCGGCGAGGGATCGTCGAAGTCGGACAGCGTCGGACCCGAGTGGGAGAGGGTCGGCCTCGGGGCCCCGGAGTCGGCCCCGGCCCCCGAGTCGGAGCCGGATCCGGAGTCCGACCCCGAGTCGGAACCCGGTCCCGCACCCAGATCCGGCCCGCCGAGGCTGTTGCCGCCGGTGTCGGCTGAAATCCCGCCACCGATGTTCGTGCCCACGTCGCCGCCTGCACGCGTCGACGTGGAGGAGTCCGTCCCCGACGAGTCCGAGCCGTTGGAGTGGGAGCCGGACGAGGACGAGTCGGAGGACGCATTCGAACCGCCCTCGCTGTCCGACGAGTTGGTGCCCCGCTCTCCATCGGAAGAGCTCGAACTCCCGTCATTACCGGACGAGTTGGAGTCACCGTCACCGTCGGACGGGTGCGAGTCCCCGTCCCCATGCCCGCCCTCGGACCCCCCGCCATGCCCGTCGATCCTGCTGTCGACGGCATGGTGGGCCCGGTGCCCGGCCTTCTCGCCCAGGCCGTCGCGGACGCCCTCGGCGAGGGTCTGTGGGGTCTGCTTGATGGCGTCCCAGGCGCCGTCGGCGCCGGCCTTGACGGTCGCGCCGAGGTCGTAGCCCTCCTGGGCGCCGAAGCCGACGTTCACGGTCTGGCGGATCAGGTCGGTGATGATCGCCTCGATCATTGAGATCGCGGGCTCCTTCATCGCCTCGACGACCGCGTTGAGCAGTGCCTCCTTGAGCTCGTCGAGGAGGCGGCGCACGATCAGCCGGGTGACCTGGGTGGCCCCCAGTGCGCCGACTTCGGAGAGGCCGAAGGTGAAGGGCGCCGCGGCCTGGGCGGCGGCGATCTCAATGGCCAGGGCGATCAGCTGGGCGATCACCGCCCACTTCGCGAGCTCGACGATGTAGGCGCAGGCCTCCATCACGTTCGCGATGAGGTAGGCGGCCTGGGCGGCGTTGCCCAGGTAGCCGTCGCCGCCTCCGCTGTCGAACTTGCGGTACGTCTTGCTGAACGCGTCGATCGACTCGCCGGCGTTGTGCGCAGACACCTGGCCGGCGCTCAGGTTCGCCGTGGTGTGCAGTTCGATGACGTCGTCGCCGAACTTCCGCCATAGCTTGGCCGAGTCCTTGAGCTTGTCCTCGTCCGCCGTCGGCCAGCGGTAGCCGAGCATCTCGAGAACCCACTCGAGCTCGTCCGGCAACATCATCGACACAGCAGAAAGCACCCCCGTCAGACACCCGGCCGTACAACTCCCTCATCGGTCAAGGGATGTCACACAGGAGTACAGCCGTTCGCAAAGTTTACGGACTCACCCGCCCGCAACTTCAGGGTGTTGCTGTCACAAAACCGTTGCAGGTCCCGCGTCGGAGCACGGCCCAGGTCAGACCTTGGTGAAGCACAACGTGCAGCCGCTCGTCCTGCGGTGGTCTGAATGCCGTAGTCGTACTTGGACCCGCACTCCGTGTTCGCGCCAGGGACCATCTCGCCCAACTTGTACTCGGCTTCGGGGGAGTTGCAGTCGACGACCGTCGTCACCGGCTCGCCCTTGGGGTCCTTGACCTTGACGCAGTCGCCGATCCCGGGGTCGTGAGCCGCGGCGGAGGCGGACGCCGAAGCCGCCGCCCTCGCCTTGCCGCCCGTGGGGCTGGTGTTGTAGTCCCAGACGTAGTAGCCCACGCCGCCGAAGAGCACGACGACCATGGCGACGGCCTTCACCACCCTCAACGGCCCGCCCTGGCGGGGGCGTTGAGTCTATCCTCCGCACGTGACGGGAGATACTTCGGATGTCCGAGAGACGAGGGCAGCGAGGAGACACAGCATGACGAGGCGACCCGAGAACTCACCGAACCCGCAGGGCGATTCGCCGGAGCGCGGTGTGCTGGACGAGGCACTCGAACCGGAGCAGATTCGTTCTCTGAACTCCGCCCTGCGCAAGCTGTCCGAGAACGACGGCGTCGGCAAGGACCTGCAGGACGCGGCGAAGAAGCTGCTCTCCGGTCGGCTCCCGCTCCGCGACGCCCTGGACGACCCCGGGGTGGCGCGCGCCCTGGGCGGCGGCATGGCCTCCCTGCGCGGCCAGTGGGAGTCCCTCTCCGAGGAGGAGCGCGACCAGGTCAGGCATGGTGAGCCGCTGACCGGCGGTGTCGCCTCCTCGCCTTCGGGGCAGTCCGAGCCGAGCAGGTCCGAGGACCAGTCCGCGCAGTCCGGGAAGAAGAGCCAGGGGCGGCACAGCGGCGGATTCTCGCTGTACTGACCAGTGGCTCGTCACCGGCTCGTCACCGGCTCGTCACCGGCTCATGGCTGTCCGAGCGCCGGCGCTGCCTGTGGCACGGAGCGATGGCCGTCCCGGCCGGTGCGGGTCGGCTACTGGTCGGCCTGTTCCGCCGGCACCCCGCCGTTGTGCGGAGCCGGCTCCAGGTCGAACTCCCCGTCCCGCGCGCCGAGTACGAACGCCCGCCACTCCGCCTCGGTGTACCGCAGCACGGTGTCGGGGTCGAGGGAGGAGCGCATGGCCACCGCGCCCTCGGGCAGGTACGCGATCTCGACGCGCTCCTCGTGCTCCTCGGTGCCGGGGGCGCTGTGCCACTCGACCCCCGAGATGTCGAGGGCGTACAGCTCGTCCCGCTCCCGCTCCTTGCGTGCCTTGATCTCGGCCGGAGTCTCGATCTCGTTGTTCCGTACCTCGGTCATGCTGCGGGGCCTCTTCCTGACATGTGACGACGAACTCGACTCACCCTACTTGCGCGGCAGCGGCCCATGCCGCCGGCTGCCGCGGATCCGCTGAGGATCAGGTGTTCTGCGCCTTTGTGAACGTGCCCTGTGCTACGCCGGGCGGGACCTTCACCTGGCCGTCGTACTCGGCGGTCGTCGCCTTCCAGAGGTCCAGCTGGTCGGCCTCGTTCTGTTCGTGCGCCACGCCCATCTTGGTGAAGGCGATACCCATCCCCGCCAGCCGCTCCGCCAGGCTGCCCATCGACTGGTACATGCCGTCACGCAGGCCCGTGTAGGCGACGCCGAACTTCTCGCCGATGTCGTCGTCACCCCAGGGCGGGGTTCCCGTACCCTCCAGCGCGGTCAGTCCGTCCTGCAAGGCCTTCACGGCCTTCGAGAAGTCCTGGCCGACCGTGTACATGTTGAAGCCCTCGGTCTTGAGGACCTTGGGATCGGAGTCCATGAAGTCCGACGGCACAACTGCCCCCCGTGGCTCGTCTTTTCACTCGTTCTCTCTCGCACGTCACCATAGCGGTCACCACTGACACAAGGGGGCGGCACCCGTGTGGGTACCGCCCCCTGCGCCGAAGCAGTCGCCGCTCAGAACCGGGCCGGCAGCCACCCCGTCTGGATCAGCTGTCCACCGCGTCGCCGCGTGTGGAAGTACCCGCGCCCCGGCGGCAGTTGCGACGCGGTGATGTTGCCGAGCAGCGCACCCTCCGACCGGTCGCCGGAGAGCACGAGGCCCTGGGCGCCGAGCTCGCGCATCCGCTGCATCACGGGCTCGTACAGCGACCTGCTGGCACCGCCCGAGGAGCGGGCGATGATGATGCGCAGACCGACGTCACGGGCGAAGGGCAGGTACTCCAGGAGCGGGGCCAGCGGGTTCACGCCGGTCGCCACCAGGTCGTAGTCGTCGACGATGACGAACGCGTCCGGGCTGTTGTACCAGGAGCGGTTGCGCAGCTGCTCGGGCGTGACGTCCGGGCCCGGCATGCGCCGGTGCATGGAACCGGCCAGGCCCTCCAGCGTCTCCGCCAGGGCGGGCGCCGACGCGCAGTACCGCGACAGGTGCGAGTCGGGCACACCCTCCAAATGCGCACGCCGGTAGTCACCCATGACGATCTTCGCCTGGTCCGGCGTGTAGCGCTCGGTGATCTGCTTGACGAGCAGCCGCAGCATCGCGGACTTACCGGACTCGCTCTCACCGAACACGATGAACAGCGGGTCCGACTCGAAGTCGACGAAGACCGGCGAGAGCGACGACTCGTCGATGCCGATGGCCACACCGCGGTCCGGGTGCTCGAACCCCTTGGGCAGCCGGTCCGAGGACAGCATGGTGGGCAGCAGCCGTACGGCCGGGGCGTGGTTGCCCTGCCAGTTGTCGTTGATACCGCGGATGAGGATCGACGTCGCCTCGGAGAGGTCCTCGGTCGCCGAGGAGCCGTCGACCCGGGGCAGCGCGGTCATGAAGTGCAGCTTGTCCTGGGTCAGACCACGGCCCGGCACCGCAGCCGGGACGTTCTGCGCGACCTTGCGGTCGACCTCCGACTCCGTCGGGTCACCGAGCCTGAGCTCGATGCGGTTCTGCAGCATGTCCTTGAGCGCGGGCCGCACCTCGGTGTAGCGGCTCGCGGTCAGGATCACGTGCACACCGAAGCCGAGACCGCGCGTCGCGATCTCCGTGACGGTGGACTCCAGCAGCTCGTAGTCCGTCTTGAAGGTGGCCCAGCCGTCGATGACGAGGAAGACGTCACCCCAGATCTGGTCGGGCAGCTGGCTCGCGGCCCGGCGCTGCCGGTACGTCTGGATCGAGTCGACGTTGTTCGTGCGGAAGTACTCCTCGCGCGCGTTCAGGATTCCCTCGACCTCGCTGACCGTACGGCGCACCTTCTCCGCGTCGAGACGGTTCGCGACCCCGCCGACGTGCGCCAGGTCCTCCATCGCGATCAGGGAGCCACCGCCGAAGTCCAGGCAGTAGAACTGCACTTCGGACGGGGTGTGGGTGAGGGCGAACGAGGAGATCAGCGAACGCAGCAGCGTCGACTTGCCGGACTGCGGACCGCCGACGAACAGACCGTGGCCCGCACCGCCCGAGAAGTCCCGGTACAGCACGTCACGCCGCTGCTCGAACGGCTTGTCCACCAGGCCGACCGGCACATTGAGCCGGCCGAGCGCCGTGTAGTCGGGCGCGGTCAGGCCGCGCTCCGGGGAGACGGCGAGCTGGGGGAGCAGCTGCTCCAGCGAGGGCGCCTCCTCCAGCGGGGGCAGCCACACCTGGTGGGCGGGCGGCCCCTGGTTGATCATCCGGCCGACGAGGACGTCGAGGACGGTGTCGGCGAGCGCGTCGTCCACCCGGTTGTCGGGCTCCGGCTCCTCGATCACCGGCTGCGGCGGCAGCGCGACCTGCTCCGCCGTGAACAGCGCGGGCCGCAGCTGCGTCGAGCGGTGCACCCGGGAGGGGCCCTCGCCGTGGTACGGCCCCGACACGTACGCCGCCTTGAAGCGGACCATGGTGTCGGTGTCGTAGCGCAGATAACCGGAGCCGGGGATCGACGGCAGGTGGTAGGCGTCCGGGACACCGATCGCCGTACGCGACTCGGCGGCGGAGAAGGTCCGCAGACCGATCCGGTACGACAGGTAGGTGTCCAGGCCGCGCAGCTTGCCCTCCTCCAGGCGCTGCGAGGCCAGCAGCAGATGCACACCCAGCGAACGGCCGATACGGCCGATCTGGATGAACATGTCGATGAAGTCGGGCTTGGCGGTGAGGAGTTCGGAGAACTCGTCGAGCACGATCACCAGCGAGGCCATCGGCTCCAGCGCGGCGCCCGCCGCCCGGGCCTTCTCGTAGTCGTGCAGGTTGGCGTAGTTGCCCGCCGAGCGCAGCAGCTCCTGGCGGCGCTGCGTCTCACCCATGATCGAGTCACGCATGCGGTCGACGAGGGTGAGGTCGTCCGCGAGGTTGGTGATCACGGCCGCGGTGTGCGGCATGTCCGCCATGCCCGCGAAGGTCGCGCCGCCCTTGAAGTCCGCGAGGATGAAGTTCAGCGTCTCCGAGGAGTGCGTGACCGCGAGACCGAGCACCAGCGTACGCAGCACCTCGGACTTGCCGGAACCGGTCGCGCCGACGCACAGGCCGTGCGGGCCCATGCCCTCCTGCGAGGCCTCCTTGAGGTCCAGCATGACCGGCTCGCCGGTCTCGCCGACACCGATCGGCACCCGCAGCCGCTCGTGCAGCGTGCGCGGACGCCAGGTGCGGGAGACCTCGACGGTGCCCGCGTCGCCGATGCCCATGAGGTCGGTGAAGTCCAGGTTGGAGAGCAGAGGTTCGCCCTCCTCCGCGGAACCGACCCGGAAGGGCGCCAGCTGCCGCGCCAGGGACTCGGCCTGCTCCGGGTTCAGCACATCGGCCTTGCCGGTGTACGCCGACTCGTGGCCGACGAACAGCTGCATCCGCTCCGGCTTCACATACGCCGTCAGACCCGCGCGCAGGTCCTCCTCCAGCTCGCCCGGGGCGATCTCCAGGAAGGTGACGCCCTGGAGCCCCTCGGAACTGGCGAGTTCGGAGTCCGGCGGCACGGTGCCGCCGTCGAGGACCACGATCAGATGCGGCTGGTCGTAGACGGGGTTCGCGTCCCGGTTCCAGCGGGGCCGGTCGTCCAGCTGGCCCGCCAGCGCCTCCTCCAGCTCCCCGAGGTCGTCGAAGAGGAGCCGGGACGAACCCGCTCCGTCCTTGGCCTTCGGGTGCTGGCTGTGCGGCAGCCACTTGATCCAGTCCCAGTCCGCCGCCGCTGACGGGTGCGCCACCACGGCGACCATCAGGTCTTCCGGCGAGTGCAGCGTCGCCAACTGGGACAGCGTCGCGCGGGCGTTGCCGTAGACCGTGTCCGTGTCGCCGGCGATCGTCACGTGGTAGAAGGCGCGCAGCGAGATGGAGACCGGCAGGTCGTGCAGGCTGCCGTGCGCGTCGAGGAACGCCTTCATGGCCGCCGCGGTCAGCGGCTCCAGCTCCTCCTTGGGCGCCGTGTCGGGGGCGACGAGCGGCGTGTTCAGCTGCTGGACGCCGCGGCCGATGCGTACGGAGGCGAAGTCCGCGTCGGTCGGGCGCCGCTCCCACAGCCGCTTGCCGTCGGCCGCCACCGCCCACAGCTGCTCCGGGTCCGGATGCTGGAAGAGCTGGCTCTGCCGCTGCAGTTCCGCGGTCTTGTGCACGTCCTTGCGGACCTGCTCCAGGTAGCGGAAGTAGTCACGCCGGTCCTGCGCCATCCCCGCGCCGCCGCCCTGCCGGGACTTGGCGAACTGCGCGATGGCCATGGCCAGCGTCGAGGCGAGCATCAGCCCGCCGACCACCCTCATGTACGGGGGCAGGTTGGGCATGAAGAAGAAGCCGACGGAACCCAGCATGCCCATCATGGGCAGCAGGTTCATCAGCATGCTCTCGTCGCCCTCACGAGGGATCTCGGGGGGCGTCTCCAGTCTGACCTCGCCGTCCGGTACCACCGGGGGCACTATCCGCGGTGGTCGTTTGATGATGACGACGCTCACCGATGCACTCATCCTTCGTGATTGAAACGTCCTGGCATCGACGCCCCCGTGTACCGCGACGAGTTCCCGTTCGCGTAGGCGTCTTTCGCGTGCAGTCGTCGATCCTACTGATGCCCCAGGTCCACTGGAGAGCCAGGAGGATGGAGATGCCGAGGGGGTACGGGGAGAATTGAGGGAGGGCGTCCCAACACCCCGTACGGCTAGGGATAGGGTGGCGCTTCGCGTCGTACGAACTGCATGAAGCAGCCTTGTCCAACAGGGGGAACACCAGGTGAGCACGGGGACTTCGACAGGTTTCTGCCGAATCACCATCGCAGCGCCGGACAGCCGCGTCGATGTCGCGCTGCCCGAGGACCTGCCGATCCAGGACCTCTTTCCTGAGATCATCCGGCTCTCGGGTCTGGCCCAGTCGGACACCAGTCTCGCCGGTTATCACCTGGTGACCCGCGAGGGTCAGGTGCTCGACGCGAGTCGTTCGTTGCTGGAGCACCGGGTCAGGGACGGCGAGGTGCTGCTGCTGCGGACCTTCGCGGACTCCCTGCCGCCGGCCGTCCACGACGACGTCGTGGACGCCATCGCCGCCGCGGTCAAGCAGGACACCCGCAGCTGGAACGACAACCTGATGCGGGTGGCCGGCCTCGTCGCCGGTTCGCTGCTGCTGGTCATGCTCGGCTTCGTCTTCTGGTTCGCGGACCCGATCCGGCACGACATGCACGGCCTCCAGGGCATCCTCGCGGGCGTGACCGCACTCGGCCTGACGGCACTCGCGGGCGTACGGGCCCGGGTGTACGACGACCGTGGCTCCGCCGTCGCGCTCGGCATCTCGGCGCTGCCGCACGCGCTCATCGCGGGCTCCGGCGTCATCGCGCAGGGGGCACACGAAGGCCCCGGAAGGCTCCAGTTCCTCGTCGGCTGCGTCGCCGTCCTGCTGCTCTCCGTTGTGCTGATCATGCTGCTGCCGCAGGGCGACGCCCCGTTCGTGGCCGCCGCGCTGGCCTCCGGGATCGGCACGCTCGCCGTGTTCTGCGGGGTGCTGACCGACGCGGCACCGCGGGAGATCGCGGCCGGCACCTCGGTGGTCGCCCTGGCGGTCGTCGGCTTCCTGCCCGGCTGGTCGGCCCGGTTCGCCAAGCTGCCGATCGGCTTCCGCAACCCCGAGGACCTCGCCCGGGCCCGCCGTGAGGGCCGCGAGGGCGACCTCGATGCCGTGGACGTCCAGCGCATCGTCGCCCAGACCAGCCGCGGCCACGAACTGCTGCTCGGCCTGGTGGGCGGTTGCGCCGCCGTCATCGTGGGCGCGGGCGGCGCGGTGCTCGGCTTCAGCGACAGCGGCTGGGCCCAGCTGCTGGCCCTGTGCACCGGCCTCGCCGCGATGCTGCGGGCGCGCCTGTTCCGCTACACCGCCCAGGTCACCTGCCTGTTCGTGGCCGGTGTCATCACGCTCGGCCTGCTGGTCCTCGGCCTCGCGATCTCGCCGCCGGCCGACATCATCATCCAGCTGCTGCAGAACAACCACGGCCCGGTCAACGTACGGACCCTGTGGCTCGGCGCCTCGGTCGCGGCCGGCGTGCTGCTGCTGATCGCGATCGCCCTGATCGTGCCGCAGAAGGGCCTCTCCCCGTTCTGGGGCCGCATGCTCGACCTCGCGGACTCGCTGGTCCTGCTCTCCCTGGTCCCGGTCTGCCTGGCGGTCCTCGACGTCTACGGCAAGGTCCGCGGCGGCATCGGGAACTGACCCCCCCGGCGACAGACCTCGACGCCCCACACCCTGCACGCAGGGCGTGGGGCGTCGGCGTGAGCACTGCAACGGAACCCTCACCCCCGGTCACAGGAAAACTCCACAGGAAAAGGACCCGCGCGAGAGCTTCGGCCCACCCCCTCCCATGTACGCCCAGCCCGCCCCGCCCGCGCAGCCGCCACGGCAGAAGCGCCGCCCGAAGTGGCCCCTGGCGCTGCTCGCGCTTGTGCTGGTCGCGGCCCTCGGCACCGGCGGCCGGCTGCTGTGGGGCGCGGGCGACGGTACGAAGACCTCGAACGGCGCGGCGACCCGCCAAGGCCCCCTCGACATCCGTGAGACCGTCGAGAAGAAGCCCGCGAGCCCCACCGGCAAGATGGCCTTCCGCTTCTCCGTGGACGACCTCAGCCCGGGCGAGCACTACCAGATGCCCGGCATGTGGGCCACGGACAAGATCATCGCCAAGGGCATCAACAAGACCGTCATCGGACTGCGCATAGGCACCGACGCCACCCCCGGCGACGAGAAGTGGAAGCTCCCCCTCGACGGCCCGATCTGCGGCTACACCCGCCATGTGACCAACGACCACCGCACGGCCGTCCTGTTCCGCGCCAACGACCTCGGCACAGCCTTCTGCAATCACGTGGCCTTCTTCGACCTCGACGACGGCCGTGAGATCTGGGACGCCGACTTCCCCGTCTCCGAACTGGGCGACGGCCACGGCATGGCGACGGGCGGCGACACCCAGGACACCCCGAGCGTGACCCTGGTGCACGGCACGGTCGTCGTCACCTGGGGCGGCGGCACGGACGCGTACCGCATGAAGGACGGCACGCGCGCGTGGGAGACGGTTTCCTCCGGCTCCTGCCAGGACATGGGCGCAGCGGGCGGCGGCGCCCTGCTCGTCCGCCAGCAGTGCTGGAACGACAAGGCCCCCGCCGACTCGACGGACGCCACCACCTACAAGGCGCGCAAGGTGGACCCGACAACCGGCAGGGTCCTGTGGACGTACTCCGCCGCGAAGGGCATCCGCGACCTGGACATCCCCTCCGCCGAGCCGCCCGTCCTCGTCGTCCAGGCCGGCGGGATCGGCCTCTCCGGGATGCTCTCGACACCGCGGGCAAGCCCCGGGCCGTCATCCGCCTCCAGAACGGCACCTACGTCGGCGAGTGCTCGTACGACGACTACCTGAACACCGAGGACTGCCCGACCATCGCCGTCGGCGACGGCCAGGTCTTCCTGCGCAGCAAGGACTCGGGCGAGCTGATCAACTCCAGCTGGATCATCGGCTTCGACCTCGCCACCGGCAGGACCACCAAGAAGTACGACTCCGGCCCCGGCTCCCTGCTGTACCCGGTCCGGATGAGCGGCGGCAGACTCCTCGCCGTACGCGTGACCGACCAGCACG
Organism: Streptomyces sp. NPDC051172; assembly: GCF_040682555.1. Taxonomy (NCBI): domain Bacteria; kingdom Bacillati; phylum Actinomycetota; class Actinomycetes; order Kitasatosporales; family Streptomycetaceae; genus Streptomyces; species Streptomyces sp. NPDC051172. The sequence continues at coordinate 11,832 of NZ_JBFBBE010000122.1, read as the reverse complement.
TCATGCCCTCGGGACTGGTCGGCCTGGACCCGCGGACCGGCAAGGAGACCCCGTACCTCTACTTCGACCTCCCTCAGGAGGCCGATCTGATGACGATGACGGATGACAACGACATCGTCGTCCAGGACGGCCGCGTCTTCCTCGGCGTCAAGAAGGTCGACGGGCCCGCCAAGGGGCAGCCCAAGTGGGTGTATCTCGTCCTGGGCATCGAGAGCATGGCCGTGAAGTAGCGGCCCCGCCGGCTGGTAGCCTGTGTGACGGCCGTTTGTGTACGCACCCCCGGAGCCCCGGCAGGTTCACCTGCAGGACCTGGAGGCCGCGCCCAGCGGATCCCCGCCTCCCGAGTAACGGAAGCTCCCCCGAGACAAAGACCGGGGGCACTCGGTGGCATCCATGAAGACTACGAGGAGTACGAGTGTCGCTCGACGCCGCTACGAAGAAGCAGATCATCACCGAGTTCGGTACCAAGGAGGGTGACACCGGCTCCCCCGAGGTCCAGGTCGCCATGCTCTCGCGCCGGATCTCGGACCTGACCGAGCACCTCAAGACCCACAAGCACGACCACCACTCCCGCCGTGGTCTGCTGATCCTGGTCGGTCAGCGCCGTCGCCTGCTGCAGTACCTCGCCAAGAAGGACATCCAGCGCTTCCGTGCGCTGGTCGACCGCCTCGGCATCCGCCGTGGTGCGGCGGGCGCCAAGTAGGACGCCGTGCAGGGGGAGCGGTTCCCGAAGGGTCGGGACCGCTCCCTTTGCCGTACGTGCGGAAACGTCCGTACGCACGGAAACATGCGGAGTGTCACTGCCCCTTTGTAGTGTGGTAGCACAACGCAATACGTACGACACAGCGAGAAGCGCATCTCGCCGCCGCCGGTCCTCGGTAGTGGCCCCCGGGGGAAGTGAGCCCCGGGTGCTTCGATCGAAGACCGGCCCGCACCAGTGGAGCGCTTCTCCGTGACGGTCCTCCTGCCACACGGGCAGACAAGGACAAAAGACGAAAAGTATCGGAGAAAACGCTAGTGGAGAACGAGACCCACTACGCCGAGGCCGTCATCGACAACGGCTCCTTCGGCACCCGCACCATCCGCTTCGAGACGGGCCGCCTGGCCAAGCAGGCCGCCGGCTCCGCCGTGGCGTACCTGGACGACGACACCATGGTGCTGTCGGCCACCACCGCCTCCAAGAACCCCAAGGACCAGCTCGACTTCTTCCCCCTGACGGTGGACGTCGAGGAGCGGATGTACGCCGCCGGCAAGATCCCCGGCAGCTTCTTCCGCCGTGAGGGCCGCCCCTCCGAGGACGCGATCCTCACCTGCCGTCTGATCGACCGCCCGCTGCGCCCGTCCTTCAAGAAGGGCCTGCGCAACGAGATCCAGGTCGTCGCCACGATCATGGCCCTCAACCCCGACCACCTGTACGACGTCGTGGCCATCAACGCCGCGTCCGCGTCCACGCAGCTGGCCGGTCTGCCTTTCTCCGGCCCGATCGGCGGCGTCCGCGTCGCGCTGATCAACAACCAGTGGGTCGCGTTCCCGACGCACTCCGAGCTCGAGGACGCCGTCTTCGACATGGTCGTCGCCGGTCGCGTCCTGGAGGACGGCGACGTCGCGATCATGATGGTCGAGGCCGAGGCCACCGAGAAGACCATCCAGCTGGTCAAGGGTGGCGCCGAGGCTCCGACCGAGGAGGTCGTCGCCGCCGGTCTGGACGCCGCGAAGCCCTTCATCAAGGTGCTCTGCAAGGCCCAGGCCGACCTCGCGTCGAAGGCCGCCAAGCCGACCGCCGAGTTCCCGATCTTCCTGGACTACCAGGACGACGTCCTCGAGGCCCTCACCGGCGCCGTCAAGCCGGAGCTCGCCTCCGCGCTGACCATCGCCGGCAAGCAGGAGCGCGAGGCCGAGCTGGACCGCGTCAAGGCGCTCGCCGCCGAGAAGCTCCTGCCGGAGTTCGAGGGCCGTGAGAAGGAGATCTCCGCCGCGTACCGCTCGCTCACCAAGCAGCTGGTCCGTGAGCGCGTGATCAAGGAGAAGAAGCGCATCGACGGCCGCGGTGTCACCGACATCCGCACGCTGGCCGCCGAGGTCGAGGCCATCCCGCGCGTGCACGGTTCCGCGGTGTTCGAGCGTGGCGAGACCCAGATCCTGGGCGTCACCACCCTCAACATGCTCCGTATGGAGCAGCAGCTGGACACCCTGTCGCCGGTGACCCGCAAGCGCTACATGCACAACTACAACTTCCCGCCGTACTCCACCGGTGAGACCGGCCGCGTCGGCTCCCCGAAGCGTCGCGAGATCGGCCACGGCGCGCTCGCCGAGCGTGCGCTCGTGCCGGTGCTGCCGACGCGCGAGGAGTTCCCCTACGCGATCCGCCAGGTCTCCGAGGCGCTGAGCTCCAACGGCTCGACGTCCATGGGCTCGGTCTGCGCCTCCACCATGTCGCTGCTGAACGCCGGTGTGCCCCTGAAGGCCCCCGTCGCCGGTATCGCCATGGGCCTCATCTCCCAGGAGATCGAGGGCGAGACGCACTACGTCACCCTCACCGACATCCTCGGTGCGGAGGACGCCTTCGGCGACATGGACTTCAAGGTCGCCGGCACCAAGGAGTTCGTGACGGCGCTCCAGCTGGACACCAAGCTGGACGGCATCCCGGCCTCCGTCCTGGCCGCCGCCCTCAAGCAGGCCCGTGACGCCCGCCTCCACATCCTCGACGTGATGATGGAAGCGATCGACACCCCGGACGAGATGTCCCCGAACGCCCCGCGGATCATCACCGTCAAGATCCCCGTGGACAAGATCGGTGAGGTCATCGGCCCCAAGGGCAAGATGATCAACCAGATCCAGGAGGACACCGGCGCCGAGATCACGATCGAGGACGACGGCACCATCTACATCGGTGCCGCCGACGGCCCGGCCGCCGAGGCCGCCCGCGCCACGATCAACGGCATCGCCAACCCGACCATGCCGGAGGTCGGCGAGCGCTACCTGGGCACCGTCGTGAAGACGACGACCTTCGGCGCGTTCGTGTCGCTGCTCCCGGGCAAGGACGGTCTGCTGCACATCTCGCAGATCCGCAAGCTGGCCGGCGGCAAGCGCGTGGAGAACGTCGAGGACGTGCTCGGTGTGGGCGCCAAGGTCCAGGTCGAGATCGCCGAGATCGACTCCCGCGGCAAGCTCTCCCTGATCCCGGTCATCGAGGGCGAAGAAGGCGACGACACCAACAAGAAGGACGACGGCGACAAGTGACGCCCCGTGGCTTCGAGGCGACGGCCCGCACCTCCTCGGAGGCGCGGGCCGTCGCCCGTACCCAAACCCTCATCAAGGGCGAGAACGGCATCGGCACGGTCCGCAAGACCACCCTCCCCGGCGGCCTGCGCATCGTCACCGAGACCCTGCCCTCGGTCCGCTCCGCGACCTTCGGCATCTGGGCGCACGTCGGCTCCCGCGACGAGACCCCGGCCCTGAACGGCGCCACGCACTACCTGGAGCACCTGCTCTTCAAGGGCACCTCCCGCCGTAGCGCGCTGGACATCTCCTCCGCCATCGACGCGGTCGGCGGCGAGATGAACGCGTTCACGGCGAAGGAGTACACGTGCTACTACGCGCGCGTGCTCGACGCCGACCTGCCTCTCGCCATCGACGTCGTCTGCGACATGCTCACGGGCTCCCTGATACTCGAAGAGGACGTCAACGTCGAGCGCGGCGCCATCCTCGAAGAGATCGCCATGACCGAGGACGACCCGGGCGACTGCGTGCACGACCTGTTCGCGCACACGATGTTCGGCGACAACCCCCTCGGCCGCCCGGTCCTCGGCACGGTCGACACCGTCAACGCCCTCACCGCGGACCGCATCCGCCGCTTCTACAAGAAGCACTACGACCCGACCCACCTGGTCGTGGCGGCCGCCGGCAACATCGACCACAACAAGGTCGTACGACAGGTCCGCTCGGCCTTCGAGAAGGCGGGCGCCTTCAAGAGCGACGCGGCGACCCCCATCGCCCCGCGCGACGGCCGCCGCACGATCCGCACCTCGGGCCGCGTCGAACTGCTCGGCCGCAAGACCGAACAGGCACACGTCGTCCTCGGCATGCCGGGCCTCGCCCGCACCGACGAGCGCCGCTGGGCCCTCGGCGTGCTGAACACGGCCCTCGGCGGCGGCATGTCGTCCCGCCTGTTCCAGGAGGTCCGCGAGAAGCGCGGCCTGGCCTACAGCGTGTACTCCTACACCTCGGGCTTCGCCGACTGCGGCCTCTTCGGCGTGTACGCCGGCTGCCGGCCCTCGCAGGTCCACGACGTGCTGAAGATCTGCCGTGACGAACTCGACCACGTCGCCGAGCACGGCCTGTCCGACGACGAGATCGGCCGCGCCATCGGCCAGCTCCGGGGTTCGACGGTCCTGGGCCTCGAGGACACGGGCGCGCTGATGAACCGTATCGGCAAGAGCGAGCTGTGCTGGGGCGAGCAGATGTCCGTGGACGACATGCTGGCCCGGATAGCCTCGGTCACCCCGGACGACGTCCGCTCGGTCGCGCGCGACATCCTGGGACAGCGGCCTTCGCTGTCGGTCATCGGCCCGCTGAAGGACAAGCAGGCGTCCCGTCTGCACGAAGCGGTCGCGTAACTCCTGCCCCTGTAGGTCCTCCCCTCTTAGGAAGCAAGAAGATGAGCAAGCTGCGCGTGGCGGTTCTCGGTGCCAAGGGCCGGATCGGCTCGGAGGCGGTACGGGCCGTCGAGGCGGCCGAGGACATGGAGCTGGTGGCCGCCCTCGGCCGCGGCGACAAGCTGGAGACGCTGGCGGAGACCGGAGCCCAGGTCGCCGTCGAACTGACCACGCCGGCCTCGGTGATGGACAACCTCGAGTACTGCCTGAGCCACGGCATCCACGCGGTCGTCGGTACGACGGGCTGGACCGACGAGCGCCTCACGCAGCTGGGCAGCTGGCTGGCGGCCTCCCCGGAGACCGGCGTGCTGATCGCGCCCAACTTCTCCATCGGCGCCGTACTCACGATGAAGTTCGCGCAGATCGCCGCGCCCTACTTCGAGTCCGTCGAGGTCATCGAGCTGCACCACCCGAAGAAGGTCGACGCCCCCTCCGGAACCGCCACGCGCACGGCCCAGCTCATCGCCGAGGCGCGCCGCGCCGCAGGCACGGCCCCGGCACCGGACGCCACGGAGACGGCACTGGACGGCGCCCGCGGCGCCACCGTCGACGGGATCCCCGTGCACTCCGTCCGCCTGCGCGGCCTGCTCGCCCACCAGGAGGTCCTGCTCGGCGGCGAGGGCGAGACGCTGACCGTTCGGCACGACTCGCTCCACCACAGCAGCTTCATGCCGGGCATCCTGCTCGGCGCCCGCCGCGTGGTGACCAGCCCGGGTCTGACCTTCGGCCTGGAACACTTCCTGGACCTGGGCTGACACCGTCATGCGAGCCAAGCTCTCCTACGCCATAACGGCCGCCGTCCTGGTCTTCTACTTCGTCCTGGTCGGCAGCCGCGGCGTCATGCTCATCCAGTCCGGCACAGTCCTCACCGTCACCTTCGGCGTGGCGGTGCTGATCCTGCCGGTGATCGGTCTGTGGTTCCTGTGGAAGAACACCCAGTTCGTCCGCAAGGCCAACGCCCTCGCCGCCGAACTCGATGCCGAGGGCGGCCTCCCGGTGGACGAGCTCAAGCGCACACCCGGCGGCCGCATCGACCGCGACTCGGCCGACGAGGTCTTCGCCAAGCGCAAGGCCGAGACGGAAGCGGCCCCTGACGACTGGCGCAGCTGGTTCCGCCTCGCCGTCGCCTACCACGACGCCCGCGACACCCCACGCGCCCGCAAGGCCATGCAACGCGCCATCGCCCTGCACGAAGGCAGGTCCGTCGAGGCGTAACCGCGGGCAGGCGCCCGACCGGCACCCGGCACCCTTCGCTCAGCCGCGCCGGTTCTCCGCCGCCCATGCCTCGATCGTGTCCGCGGCCCGGTCGAAGGACCCGGCCCGCGCCAGGAAGTCGACGCCGTGCGTGGTCATGAGCACCGGCCCGTCCTGCGCCGGGCGGTCACTGCGTACGAGGATCAGGGCCTGCCCCTGCACCGTGCGCGGCAGCCCGAGCCAGCGCACCGGTTGCTGCACCGTCCGCAGCGCGGCGACCCGCTCCCAGGGCGTCGTACGCGTCCCGAAGAAGCCCACCTGACGCAGCCCGCGCGCACACACCCAGACGCCCACGCGCAGCAGCCGCAGGGAACCCGCGATGACGGCCAACGCGATACCGAACACCACACCGGCCTCGGAAGCCGAAGCGGTGAAGGCGATGATGACCGCGGCGAACAGCACGAACGAGGCGAGCAGCAGCCAGAGCGCCGCCACACCCACGCGCCACGGCCCGGGACGGTAGGGCCGCCGCCAGCGGTCGCGGTCGTCGAAGGGCAGCGAGTCGTCCGCTGGCTCATAGGCACGGTCGGCCGTCAGGAAGGGCAGGGGCACGGCTGGTCCTCACTCAATCCATGCATGGGCTGTGCCCGGTGAGGCTATCCCCCGGTGTCCGTGCTCACCACCCTTGGGGGTCCGATGGAGTCAGTGCCCCTGAGAAGCCTGTGACTGCTGAGCAGGAGTGGAGGCCGTGGCGGACAGCGCGGGCATACCGAGGACCAGCGAGCCCACCAGCCCGGCGACGATGGTGAGTCCGAGCAGCCAGCGCCCGGCCATCTGACCGGCGGACGCCCGCTGACGGGGCGGGGGAGCGACATTGCTGCGGAACCTGTCGGCTTCGGCGACAAAGGCGAACGGGACGGGCTCACGCCGACGGAACATGGGTGGAGCCTCTCCTCTCGGGATCGAACGAGTGACTGTCATCTACACAGACGGTCGAGTGCCCCAAAAGGTGCCCGGTTTCGCCGAATTCACAGAAATTCGCCGGGGTATGTGCGAACCGGCACCGAACGCCCTGTTGTCAGTGGCGGGCCGTAGAGTGGGCGCCGCCCGCCAGAAGTGATGGAAGGACCCTCCGAGCCGTGACCGACACCCCCGCCGACGACCTCAAGCCCAGCTTCCGCAGCGATGTCAGTGTCGAGCTGGTGAAGCACAGCGCGGCAGACTCCGACGTGCTGTGGGCCGCCCGCGTCTCCACCGCCGGCGAGCAGTCCCTGGACGAGCTGACGAAGGACCCGGAGCGCTCCAAGGGCCTGATCAACTACTTGATGCGGGACCGCCACGGCAGTCCGTTCGAGCACAACTCGATGACCTTCTTCATCAGCGCCCCGATCTTCGTCTTCCGTGAGTTCATGCGGCATCGGGTGGGCTGGTGCGTCGCCGGTGACACGGAGATCACGCTGGTGAGCGAGGCGGGCAATCTCCGGCGGCGTTCCATCGAGGATCTCTACAAGCTGTGGCACCTCGGCGTCGAGGACCGCTTGCCACATTCCGCGGGTGGCGTGACCTGGCATGCACGCGCACAGAAGTGGATGGCACAGGTCCGTCGTGGAGAGACGAACCACTACCTCGGGCTGTACGACAACCGTGAGGCGGCCGACTCCGCCGTCGCCGAATTCCGCGAACAACACCCGTCCACCAGGCTGCGCAAGCTCGAATCGGTGCGGCGCAACCACGTCCGCTGCTACGACGAGGAGACGCTGACCGCCCAGCGGGCTCAGATCCTGGACGTCATCCAATCGGGCATCAAGCCACTGATCAGGATCACCACTGAGAGTGGCAAGGTTCTACGTTCCACCGTCGACCACGCGGTGCTCACTCCGGACGGCTGGCGGAAGGCCGGTGAGCTCGCCGTCGGCGATGCCGTCATGTCCGCCGGGACCGCGCCTCGCCCCTCCGAGAGGCTCGTTCCCCCGAGCCTTCGTCGCGGTGTGGGAGTCTGGACCTCGATGCAGCGCGACCGGCTGATTCGCGAGACCGATCTCTGCCACCTCTGCGGACAGTCCTTCCCTCGCCGGCAGCTTGCTCTCGATCACGTCGTTCCTGTGGCCGAAGACCTGACCCGGGCCCTCGACGAGCGGAATCTGGCACCCGCCTGCGAGCCCTGTCACGCCACCAAGAGTGCGACGGAACAGAAGCTCGCCCGGCGCGGCGGAAAGATCGCTGTGGCCGTTCCGGATCCGGTCGTTTCGATCGAGGAAGACGGCGAGGAGATGACGTACGACCTCACCGTGGAAGGCCCCTGGCACAACTTCCTGGCCAACGGAGTCGTCGTCCACAACTCCTACAACGAAGAGTCGGGCCGCTACCGGGAATTGCAGCCCGTCTTCTACGTGCCGGGAGAGGACCGCAAACTCGTACAGCAGGGGCGACCCGGCAAGTACGAGTTCGTCCCGGGCACCGAAGCCCAGCAGGAGATCGTGGAGCGCTCGATGCGGGAGTCGTACATCCAGGCTTACGAGCGCTACCAGGAGATGCTCGCCGCCGGCGTCGCCCGCGAGGTCGCCCGCGCCGTCCTCCCGGTCGGCCTGTTCTCCTCGATGTACGCCACCTGCAACGCCCGCTCGCTGATGCACTTCCTCGGCCTGCGCACCCAGCACGAACTGGCGAAGGTCCCGTCCTTCCCGCAGCGGGAGATCGAGATGGTCGGCGAGAAGATGGAGGCCGAGTGGGCCAGGCTCATGCCGCTCACCTACGCCGCCTTCAACGCGAACGGCCGTGTGGCGCCGTAGCGCACCCCCGTTCCCCGGCCGAGCACGGATGTACGGTCAGCCTCCTGAAGTGTCCGTATTGCGGCATTTGGAGAAGTTCATCTAGCCTGATCAAACGGACCCGGTACTGCTTGAACCCCCGAGCAGGCAGTACCGGGCTCCGCATTTGTCCGGACTTATCCCGCACCCCAAGGGCAGACCACGCATTGAGCACCGAGTAGCGTGTTACCCATGGCTCCGACCTCGACTCCGCAGACCCCCTTCGGGCGGGTCCTCACCGCCATGGTCACGCCCTTCACGGCAGACGGCGCACTCGACCTCGACGGCGCGCAGCGGCTCGCCGCCCACCTGGTGGACACAGGCAACGACGGCCTGATCGTCAACGGCACCACCGGCGAGTCCCCCACCACCAGTGACGCGGAGAAATCGGAGCTCGTACGAGCCGTACTGGAAGCGGTCGGCGACCGCGCCCACGTCGTGGCCGGCGTCGGCACCAACGACACCCACCACAGCATCGAGCTGGCCAAGGCCGCCGAGAAGGTGGGTGCACACGGCCTCCTGATCGTGACTCCGTACTACAACAAGCCCCCGCAGGAGGGCCTCTACCGGCACTTCACGGCCGTCGCCGACGCCGCCGAGTTGCCGGTCATGCTCTACGACATCCCCGGGCGCAGCGGCGTCCCGATCAACACCGAGACGCTGGTCAGGCTCGCGGAGCACCCGCGCATCGTCGCCAACAAGGACGCCAAGGGCGATCTCGGCCGCGCGAGCTGGGCCATCGCGCGCTCCGGGCTCGCCTGGTACTCGGGCGACGACATGCTGAACCTGCCGCTGCTCTCCGTGGGCGCGGTCGGCTTCGTCTCGGTCGTGGGCCACGTGGTCACCCCGGACCTGCGGGCCCTCGTCGAGGCGTTCGTCTCTGGCGACGTCCAGAAGGCCACCGAGATCCACCAGAAGCTGCTCCCGGTCTACACGGGCATGTTCCGCACGCAGGGCGTCATGACCACCAAGGCCGCCCTCGCCCTCCAGGGCCTGCCCGCGGGACCCCTGCGCGCGCCCATGGTGGAGTGCACGCCGGAAGAGATCGCCCAGCTCAAGATCGATCTTGCTGCAGGCGGGGTACAGCTCTGACACCAGACTTGGCATCACAGGCTTCACAACTGAATAGGCGGGCCACCGGTGCCCGCACCCCACAACGACAACTGCTCATGCACGAACGTCATGCGCGCCACGTGCCCACCGGTACGTGGCGCGTGTGGTGAGGAGAGTCTTTTGAGTCATCCGCATCCTGAACTCGGCCCGCCCCAGCCGCTCCCCGAAGGCGGTCTGAGGGTCACCCCGCTCGGCGGTCTCGGCGAGATCGGCCGAAACATGACGGTCTTCGAGTACGGCGGCCGTCTTCTGATTGTCGACTGCGGTGTGCTCTTCCCCGAGGAGGAGCAGCCCGGGATCGACCTGATCCTGCCGGACTTCTCGTCCGTACGGGACCGTCTCGACGACATCGAGGGCATCGTGCTCACGCACGGCCACGAGGACCACATCGGCGGCGTCCCCTACCTCCTGCGCGAGAAGCCGGACATCCCGCTGATCGGCTCCAAGCTGACCCTCGCCCTGATCGAGGCGAAGCTCCAGGAGCACCGCATCCGCCCGTACACCCTCGAGGTGGCGGAGGGGAACCGCGAACGTGTCGGCCCCTTCGACTGCGAGTTCGTCGCGGTCAACCACTCCATCCCGGACGCCCTCGCCGTGGCCATCCGCACGCCCGCGGGCATGGTGGTCCACACCGGCGACTTCAAGATGGACCAGCTCCCGCTGGACGGCCGCCTGACAGACCTCCATGCGTTCGCACGACTGAGCGAAGAGGGCATCGATCTCCTCCTCGCCGACTCGACGAACGCGGAGGTCCCCGGCTTCGTCCCACCGGAGCGCGACATCTCCAACGTCCTGCGTCAGGTCTTCGCGAGCGCCCGCAAGCGGATCATCGTGGCGAGCTTCGCCAGCCACGTCCACCGCATCCAGCAGATCCTGGACGCGGCTCATGAGTACGGCCGCCGGGTCGCCTTCGTCGGCCGCTCGATGGTCCGCAACATGGGCATCGCCCGGGACTTGGGCTACCTGAAGGTCCCGCCGGGTCTGGTCGTCGACGTGAAGACCCTCGACGACATCCCCGACAGCGAGGTCGTGCTGGTCTGCACGGGCTCGCAGGGCGAACCCATGGCGGCCCTGTCCCGCATGGCCAACCGTGACCACCAGATCCGCATCGTCCACGGCGACACGGTGATCCTGGCGTCGTCGCTGATCCCCGGCAACGAGAACGCGGTCTACCGCGTGATCAACGGCCTGACCCGCTGGGGCGCGAACGTGGTCCACAAGGGCAACGCGAAGGTCCATGTCTCGGGCCATGCGTCCGCGGGCGAGCTCCTGTACTTCTACAACATCTGCCGCCCGAAGAACCTGATGCCGGTCCACGGCGAATGGCGCCACCTGCGCGCCAACGCCGAGCTGGGCGCCATGACCGGCGTCCCGCACGACCGCATCGTCATCGCCGAGGACGGCGTGGTCGTCGACCTCGTCGAGGGCAGGGCGAAGATCTCGGGCAAGGTCCAGGCGGGTTACGTCTACGTCGACGGGCTCTCGGTCGGCGACGTGGGTGAGCCGGCGCTCAAGGACCGCAAGATCCTCGGCGACGAGGGCATCATCTCGGTCTTCCTGGTCGTGGACTCGTCCACCGGCAAGATCACAGGTGGCCCGCACATCCAGGCCCGCGGCTCGGGCATCGAGGACACGGCCTTCGGCGACGTGATCCCGAAGATCACCGAGGTGCTCGAACGCTCGGCTCAGGACGGCGTGGTGGAGCCGCACCAGCTACAGCAACTCATCCGCCGCACCCTCGGGAAGTGGGTCTCCGACACGTATCGGCGCAGGCCAATGATCCTTCCGGTCGTGGTGGAGGTCTGACGGGCGTACGACCCCTCGTACGTGTGAACCCGGAGCGGGGCGCCTCGATTTGCATCGGGGCGCCCCGCTCCAGTACGTTTACGGCTCCGCCAGAACGGGAACCCGGCTGCCTCGTGCGCCGGAACCAGTCCCCGATCGGGGCGGGAAATCCGACTCAGAATCTCTGATAAAGTCGGAACCGCCGGAAAGGGAAACGCGAAAGCGGGAACCTGGAAAGCACCGAGGAAATCGGATCGGGAAACGGTCTGATAGAGTCG
>NZ_JBFBBE010000121.1:0-26964 GCF_040682555.1 Streptomyces sp. NPDC051172 | reverse complement strand
GTTTCCCTTTCCGGCGGTTCCGACTCTATCAGATCCTTTCGGGCCTGACTCCCAGTCAGCGGGGCTGTCCTCCCGGCCGTTGGGCCGTTCCGACGTCTCAAACCTTAGCGGATCCCTTTGGCAGTTCCTAATCGGGCTGCCGGTCCGAATCGAATTGAATTCGGGCACGCCGAAAGCAATCCCATTGGGAGATCGTTCTGATGGTTTGAGGGTGCCGCTCGTGCGGCGGAGGTGCTGTCGCAGAACCGTTACGGCTCTGTGGCAACCCGAAGAACTCTACGGATCCGGGAGAGGGCTGTCAAGCACCCTCTGTCAAGATCTTTTATGTCGGCCTCAGTCCAGGTCGGTGAGGCGTCCGCCCGCGTCCGGCTGGGCGTGTTCCACCCTGCGCAGGAGGCGGGTGAGGACCTCCCCCAGGGTACTGCGCTCGTCAGGGGACAGGTCCTGGAGGAGGTCCTCCTCGAAGACCGTGGCGAGGCGCATCGCCTCGAGCCACTTCTCGCGGCCCTCCGCAGTGAGCTCCACGATCACCCGGACCCGGTTGGACTCGTCGCGCTCCCGGGTCACCAGACCCTCGGCGACCATGCGGTCGATCCGGTGGGTCATCGCGGCCGGCGTCAGTCCCAGGCGCTTGGCGAGATCGCTCGGGCCCAGGCGGTAGGGGGCGCCGGAGAGCACGAGGGCCTTGAGCACCTCCCACTCGGCGTTGCTGATGCCGAGGGCGGAGGTCTGGCGGCCGTAGGCGACGTTCATACGGCGGTTCAGGCGGGACAGGGCCGAGACGATCTTTTCGACCTGGGGGTCGAGGTCCCGGAACTCGCGCTGGTAGGCGGCGATCTGCTCTTCGAGTGTCGGTTCGCCGAGGGTGCCGGGGGTGTCGCCCATGGGCGAAGTATGGCACGGGCGTGCTTGGCGTTGAAGTTCTTCTAGGTGTACTGTTTAGCTTCTAAGTCTTCACTCCTAACTACTGAGAGAGGTGAACGTGACCAGGGCGATGGGCGCAGCGATGCGCCGGATCCACGTGGGTAACGCACTCAGCGCATTCGGGCTCGGCTTCACCGTCCCCTACCTGTACGTCTATGTGGCGCAGGTGCGGGGACTGGGGGCCATGACGGCGGGGCTCGTGCTCGCCGTCTTTGCCGTGGCCGCGCTGATCGTGCTGCCGTTCGCCGGGCGGGCCATCGTCCGGCGCGGTCCCCGACCGGTCCTGCTCGCCGCCCTGGTCACTGCCGCCGTGGGGGCGCTGAGCCTGGGGGTGGCGAACAGCAGCACCGCCGTGCTGTCGTCGGCGGCAGCGCTCGGCGCCGGGCAGGCCGTGATGCAGCCGGCGCTCGCGACGATGATCGTGGACTGCTCCACGGCGGACACCCGCTCGCGCGCCTTCGCCATGCAGTTCTTCCTGCAGAACCTCGGGCTCGGCGTCGGCGGGCTCATCGGCGGCCATCTCGTCGACTCTACGCGCGTCGACTCCTTCACTCTGCTGTTCTCGATCGAAGCTGTGGTGTTCCTGCTGCTCGCGGTAGTGATGGCCACCGTGCGGATGCCGCACTCCCCGCGCATCGAGGGCGCGCCCGCGCAGTCGGTGAAGGGCAGCTGGAAGCAGCTGCTCGGCAACCGGGCCATGGTGCAGCTGTCCGTGCTGGGGTTTGTACTGTTCTTCGCCTGCTACGGACAGTTCGAGTCGGGGCTGAGCGCGTACGGCGTCGAGGCCGCGGGCATCTCGACGTCGGCGCTGGGGACGGCGCTCGCCGCCAACACCCTGATGATCGTCGTCGCGCAGTTCGCCGTGCTGAGGTTCGTCGAGCGTCGGCGCCGGTCCCGGGTGATCGCCGCTGTCGGGCTGATCTGGGCCGTGGCGTGGGTCATGGCGGGGTACGCGGGGCTCGGGCACGGCAGCCAGGAGATGGCCACGGCCGCGTTCGTGTCGACGTACGCGTTGTTCGGGCTGGGTGAGGCGATGCTGTCGCCGACCGTCGCTCCGCTGGTCGCCGATCTCGCGCCGACGGGGCTGGCGGGGCAGTACAACTCCGCCTTCGCCCTGGTCAAGCAGCTTGCGCTGGCGGTCGGGCCTGCGGTGGGCGGGCCGCTGGGGGCCTCGCTGCACGGGCCGTACATCGTGACGTTTCTGCTGTTCTCGCTGGGGATCACCTTCCTCGCGCTGCGGCTGGGGCGGCAGCTCACCGCCGTACAGGATCAGCCGTGGCTCGGGAAGAGCCGCGTGGTTGCCCGGGGCGGGGCTGCCGCGGAGCCGGTGGTCGCGGAGGCCTGAGCGGGGTCAGGTCGAACTCTTGGGGAGGACGAACTCGCACCAGACCGCCTTGCCTCCGCCCGGTGTGCGACGTGAGCCCCAGTTCGAGGCGATCGTCGCGACGATGGCGATGCCCCGGCCCGACTCGTCGCCGGGTTCCGCCCGGCGGCGGCGGGGCAGATGGTCGTCGCCGTCGGTGACCTCGATGATCAGACGGCGGTCGGTGCGGCGCAGGCGAAGGCGCATGGGTGGTGTGCCGTGCTGCAGGGAGTTGGCGACCAGTTCGCTGGCCGCGAGAACCCCCAGGTCGTGGAGTTCGGTCGGGAAGCGCCAGCTCGTCAGGACGCCGGAGGCGAAGGCACGCGCGCGTGGGGCCGCTTCGATGCCGCCGAGAAGTTCCAGGGCCGCGTTGCGGAAGAGGTCGCTGTCCGGGCCCGTGCGGGCCGGGTGCTGCAGGACCAGGACGGCGACGTCGTCGTCGTGGTCCGCCGTCACGCCTGCTGAGCGGACGAGGCGGTCGCAGACGACCTGGGGGGTGCCGGTCGCGCCGGACAGGGCGCGTTCCAGGGCTGCGATGCCTTCGTCGAGGTCTTCGTTCCTGCGTTCCACCAGGCCGTCCGTGTAGAGGACCGCTGTCGAGCCGGGACCCAGCGGGACCGAGCCCGAGGCGTGCATCCAGCCGCCCGTGCCGAGGGGCGGGCCGGTCGGTTCGTCGGCGCGCAGGACGACTCCGCTCTCGTCTCGGACGAGGATCGGGAGGTGGCCGGCGGAGGCGTACACCAGGCGGCCCTCGTTCGGGTCGTGGATGGCGTACACGCAGGTGGCGATCTGGTTGGCGTCGATCTCCGTGGCCAGGCCGTCGAGGAGCTGCAGGACCTCGTGCGGGGGCAGGTCGAGGCGGGCGTACGCGCGGACCGCGGTGCGGAGTTGGCCCATGACGGCCGCGGCTCGTACGCCCCGGCCCATCACGTCGCCGATGACCAGGGCCGTGCGGCCGCCGCCGAGGGTGATGACGTCGTACCAGTCGCCGCCGACCGCCGCTTCGGTGCCGCCGGGCTGGTAGGTGGCGGCGATGCGCAGGTCGTCGGGTTCTTCGAGTTCCTGGGGCAGCAGCGAGCGCTGGAGGGTGACCGCTGTTTCGCGCTGCCGGCGTTCGCTGGCGCGGAGGCGTTCGGCGGCTTCGGCGTGGTCGGTGACGTCGGTGGCGAAGACCAGTACGCCCGCGTTCTCGCCTTCCGTCACCGGGGTGCAGGTGAAGGTGTAGGAGCGGCCGTCCGGGGCCTTGCGGGACTTGAGGGTGCGCGGCTTGCGGCTGCGCAGGACCTGGTCGAGGAGCGGGAGCAGGCCCAGTTCGTCGAGTTCGGGGAGGGATTCACGGGTGGGCTCGCCGAGCGGCCGTACGCCGAAGGCCGTCACATACGCGTCGTTGATGTAGGCGACGCGGTGGTCGGGGCCGTGGACGAGGGCGACGAGGGCCGGAACGCGGTCGAGGACCTCGCGGACGGGGAGTTCGTCGACGGCCGGTACGGGGGTGTGCTCGTCGGTGAGTTGCTCGCCGCGGGCCGCGGGCACGGCGTTCGGGGTCTCGGCCTGCCGGTCGGGGGCGGACGTGTGATCGGTCCGCGCTGCGGCGCGGCGCTGCGTTCCGGGGAGCCGGGCGCTCCAGCGCGTGAAGTTCACGAATCCTTGCCTCGTGTCGTCGTCTTCGGCGTCTTCGGCCGGCTCCGGACCCGGCCGGAGGGCTGGGGGGGACACCCCCGGGATGCAGCACGGTGGAGAGAGCCTCTTGGGTTCGAAGGGCGAGCAGCTGCTCGCCCTGGGGGCGGGGATCAGTCTGGCAGTGTGGCCTACCGGGGCGACATCCGTGAGACGCCCGGTCGGTCGGTGGAGTTCCTCGGTCCGGTCAGGACGACCCCTTCGGGTCGTTCATCGGGTCGGTAGGAGGCTTTCCACCGGCCGCGAGTTCGAACTCCGCTCGGGGATGTTCGAGCGAACCCAGGGAGACGATCTCCCGCTTGAAGAGGCCCGAAAGGGTCCATTCGGCCAGGACACGGGCCTTGCGATTGAAGGTGGGCACCCTGCTGAGGTGGTAGACGCGGTGCATGAACCAGGCAGGGTAGCCCTTCAGCTTGCGCCCGTAGACGTGGGCGACGCCCTTGTGGAGTCCCAGGGAGGCGACCGAGCCGACGTACTTGTGGGAGTACGTCCCGAGGGGCTCGCCGCGCAGGGAGTGCGCGATGTTGTCGCCTAGGAGCTTGGCCTGGCGGACCGCGTGCTGGGCGTTGGGTGCGGTCTCCGTGCCGGGTTCGGCGGCGGTGACGTCGGGGACGGCGGCCGCGTCTCCTGCCGCCCACGCGTGCGTGGCGCCGTCGATCGTCAACTGGGGAGTGCATTTCAGCCGACCGCGTTCGGTGCGGGGCAGGTCGGTGGCGGCGAGCAACGGGCTGGGCTTCACCCCGGCCGTCCAGACGACCGTGCGGGTCGGGAAGCGGGCGCCGTCGCTGAGGACGGCGACACGGTCCGCGCAGGACTCCAGGCGGGTCTGCAGGCGTACGTCGATGTTGCGGCGGCGCAGTTCGGTGACCGTGTAGCGGCCCATCTCCTCGCCGACCTCGGGCAGGATGCGGTCCGAGGCCTCCACGAGGATCCACTTCATGTCCTCGGGCCGGACGTTGTGGTAGTAGCGGGCGGCGTAGCGGGCCATGTCCTCGAGTTCGCCGAGCGCCTCGACCCCGGCGAAGCCGCCGCCGACGAAGACGAAGGTGAGGGCCGCGTCGCGGATCGCGGGGTCTCGGGTGGAGGAGGCGATGTCCATCTGCTCGATGACGTGGTTGCGCAGGCCGATGGCCTCCTCGACCGACTTGAAACCGATGCCGTGGTCGGCGAGGCCCGGGATGGGCAGCGTGCGCGAGATCGAGCCGGGGGCGAGGACCAGTTCGTCGTACGTCATGTGCTCGGGACCTGCTCCCTCCTCCTCCGTGGCGAGGGTGGTGAAAGTGGCGGTGCGTTTGGCGTGGTCGATGGAGTGGACCTCGCCGACGACGACATGGCACTGATCCAGGACTCGGCGCAGCGGTACGACGACATGCCGGGGTGAAATGGCACCGGCGGCCGCTTCGGGAAGGAATGGCTGATAGGTCATGTAAGGGTCGGGAGTGACCACTGTGATCTCGGCCTCGCCCCGCCTGAGTTCCCGTTTCAGCTTCTGCTGGAGGCGCAGGGCCGTGTACATCCCGACGTAGCCGCCGCCGACAACGAGAATGCGCGCACGTTCCTTCACCATCCCATGACGCACCCAGCGCTTGAGTTTGTCCACAGCCCCGACAATTTGTGTGACGCGGGGCCGGGGACGCCCAGGGTTGGCCGAATTGCCCGACTGTCCGGAATCATTGCAGGTCAGCGGGTGTGCGCGGGATGACCTTGGGGGGCGCAATCGGGACGTATACGACCCGTACTCCGATCGGGGGGCGCTCTGTGCGGAACCTGCCCCTTCTGAATTGACTCCCTCTCAACTATGTTCGTGTCTCGACGGGGTGTAGGGGGATGCACTCAACGGTCGTCGAGTCCGCGACGGGCGGGCCGGCGAACCGGGCTTGTTCCCACGCTCCGGCAACCAATGAATGGCGGGGAGAGTCTCCGGGGGGAGACGTCATTACCGGGGGAACGCTTATGCATGTTCAGGACTCTCATTGGTCGTCCGCGTCTGCACTGACAACGGGCGGCATGGTGAGCGCGGCGACGGGCAACGGACGCGGGGACACCTCGCGCACGACGCCGCTGCGCGTGGATGCACAGCGCAATCTGGAGCACGTACTGCGCGCGGCGCGCGAGGTCTTCGGCGAGCTGGGGTACGGCGCGCCGATGGAGGACGTGGCGCGGCGGGCGCGGGTGGGTGTGGGGACCGTGTACCGGCGGTTCCCGAGCAAGGACGTCCTGGTGCGGCGGATAGCCGAGGAGGAGACCTCCCGGCTGACCGACCAGGCCCGGGCGGCGCTCGGCCAGGAGGACGAGCCGTGGTCGGCGCTCTCGCGCTTCCTGCGGACGTCGGTGGCCTCGGGTGCCGGGCGGCTGCTGCCGCCGCAGGTGCTGCGGGTCTCGGTCGCCGACGAGGGGTCCGACGGGACGGTCTTCGACGAGGCCCGGGTGCCGCAGCAGCGGACGCAGCCGGGTTCCGGGGAGCTGCGGCTCGTTCCCGAAGGGGCCCCCGGGGTCTCGGCGGAGGACGACACGGGTGCGGCGGCGCTGCTCGAGGTCGTGGGCCAGCTCGTGGAGCGGGCGCGCGCTGCGGGTGAGCTGCGGACCGATGTGTCGGTCTCGGACGTACTGCTGGTCATCGCGACTGCGGCGCCCTCGCTGCCGGACGCGGCGCAGCAGGCGGCCGCTTCGGCACGGCTGCTCGACATCCTGCTGGAGGGGCTGCGGTCACGGCCGGCCTGAGGCGGCGGCCTTGTCCGCGGGAGGGGGCGTGTCAGCGTCTCCGGTGGCCCGTAACTCGAACGGTCCGTAACTCGAATAGGTGACGGTGGGGCGTGGGCGCTGCGCAGCCCGCGTGCCCGGCGCGGGCCGGGAATGAGCGGGACATTTCCGGCATGCCACTCAACTGCCGCTGAACTTCCGCCTGTCGGGCGTCAATTGAGCCTTCCCCGAATGAGTGACGGCTAGTACTACGGCACGACAAGTCCCCACGGACGGGTGGATGGTCCGCTCTGATGGGTCCTGAACAAAAGCCAATATGGCACTCTAACCCGGTGTTCGGGACTGGTTGGGCAGGCGTCGGGGGCTTTCCGCGATGAGCGTTGACGGGCGGGACGAGCCACTGGGTGACGGTGACCCGGAGGCCGGTGGTTCGCCGCAGGTGCCGAGTCAGGGCGGGCCGGGCGGACGGGCGGGTGTCCCGCGCGGCGGCGGTCGCCCGGAGACCGTCATCCCGCCGCAGGGCGGCGAGCCGGTCGAGCCCGTCGAGGGCAGTGTCCCGGCGCAGCGCGACCGGCGGGAGGACGGCGTCCTGCCTCCGCCCAGGGATCAGCCGCCCTCCGACGCCGATCTGATCGGGCGGATGCGCTCCGGCGACGACAGCGCGTACGAGGAGCTGTACCGGCGCCACGCGAACGCGGTGCGCCGCTACGCCCGCACCTGCTGCCGCGACGCGCACACCGCGGAGGACCTCACCGCCGAGGTCTTCGCCCGCATGCTCCAGGCGGTGCGCGGCGGCCACGGCCCCGAGCACGCCGTACGCGCGTATCTGCTCACCACCGTCCGGCGGGTGGCCGCGAACTGGACGAAGTCCGCGAAGCGTGAGCAACTGGTCGACGACTTCGCGGTGTTCGCGGCGCAGGCCGCGCGCTCCTCCGAGGTGTCCGACGGCGACGCTTCGGAGCTCGGCGCCGACGTGCGCGCGATGCACGAGGCCGAGCAGTCCATGGCCATGCAGGCCTTCCGGTCGCTGCCCGAGCGCTGGCAGGCCGTGCTGTGGCACACCGAGGTCGAGGACGAGTCGCCGAGCGAGGTCGCCACGCTCTTCGGTCTTGATGCCAACGGCACCCGGGTGCTCGCCAGCCGCGCCCGCGAGGGCCTCAAGCAGGCCTATCTCCAGGCCCATGTCAGCGCCACGCTCGCCGGCGACGAGGAGTGCGCCCGCTACGCCGACCGGCTCGGCGCCTACGCCCGCGGCGGACTGCGCACGCGTGCCGAGCGGGGGCTGCGCAAGCACCTGGAGGAGTGCGCCAAGTGCCGGCTGGCCGCGGGCCAGATCAAGGAAGTCGCCGGCGGTATCCCGGGCGTCGTGCCGGTCGCGGTCATCGGCTGGTTCGGTGCCGCCGGGTACGCCAAGGTGGCCGCGCTCGTCGCGGGCGGCACCGGAGCCGGTGCGGCGGGGGTCGCGGGTGCGGCCGCCGCGGCGAGCGGCGGCTCCTCCAGCGGGGCGGGCGCCGGTGGCGCGGCGGCCTCCGAAGGGCTTGGCGCACCCGCGAAGATCGGCCTCGCCGCCGGTGTCCTCGCCGCCGCGGGCGTGGCGGTGGCCCTTGCGATGTCCGGGAGCGACACCCCGGTCAGGAAGCCGGACGCGAAGGCGCCCGCCTCCGCGCCGGCCGTCCGGCGTGAGTCGCCCAAGCCGACGCCACCGAAGAAGAAGCCCGAGCCGAAACCGCCGGTGATCGTGCCCGCGGCGGCTCCCGCGCCGACTCCGACCCCTACCCCCAGGCCGAGGCCCACCCCGCCCCCCACTCCCACTCCCACTCCCGCCCCCAAGCCGAAACCGACACCGAAGCCCACGCCCACCCCGCCTCCGCCGCCGGTTCCGGCCGTCTACCAGTGGAGCGGGCTGTCGTACGACCTCGGCGGTGACGGCACCAAGCCCGAGATGCGGATCGGCGAGAGCAGTTGGGTGTGGCAGCGGTACGGCATGGCGATCGCGGGCAAGCAGTACCCGCAAGGCGTGACGGTGCACGGCGAGTCCTCGGTCACCGTCGACCTCAACCGCACCTGCTCCGCCTACGACGCCGTGGTGGGTGTCGACGACATGACCCTGGGCCTCGGCAAGGTCTCCTTCTCCGTCTACGCCGACGGCGTCCGGCTGTGGCAGTCCGGGCTGATCCAGGCCGACCACCCGGCGGTCCCGGTCCATGTGAACCTCGCCGGGCACCGGACCGTACGGCTGGTCGTGCAGCCGCAGAGCAGCTTCGACACCCTGACGCTCGCGGACTGGGCCGAGTCGAAGTTCACGTGCACGTAGTGCGTACGGCTGCGGTTTCGGCTACGGGAGCTGCTCGGCAGAGTGCTTGTGCAGGGCCTCGGCGAGTTCGGCGAGGAGGTCGTGCAGCGGTTCGTCGTACGGGTGCGCCGTGGTCAGTTCCGTCAGGTGCGGTACGGCGGCGTGGGCGCGGCCGAGGTGCAGGTCCGCGTCGGTGCGGGCCCTTGTCGCCTCGCGGTGGAGCGCCTCGGGGCGGGTGGCGGCGAGGCGGTCCGGGAGGTCGGTGAGGGTGGGGCCGCGGTACAGGGCGAGGGCCTGGAGGGCGACGGGGGCGTCCTGGGGCGGGGTGTCCGACCAGACCTCGTCGATGAGGGTGTCGGGGGTGGTGACTCGGCCTGGGCGCAGGGCGAGTGCGGTGAGGAGGGTGCGGAGGCGTTGGCCGGGGACGGGTATGGCGGTGCCGTGGTCGTCCTCCGCCTGGGTGACGCCCAGGAACCTGTACCGCACCTGGTCATCGTCGCCGTGGCGTGGGGAGTGGGGCACGTGGTTTGTGAAGGCCGGGGTCTCAGGGGTGCCGGGCCGGCGTGTTTTGCGCCCCCGCCGCCCCTAACCGTCCCGTCTCCAGGGGCTTCGCCCCGGGCCCCGATCGGCCTGAACGGCCTCGACCTCAAACGCCGGACGGGCTGGAAGAAAGCGTGCTCGGGCTCACGCCACCCCCGCTCCCCCGCCCGAAGCCAGCGCCCCCCTCCGGGGTGTGATCCCTGCCGGTACTGCTCGTTGGCGGGCCGGGGTGCCTGTCCAGCAGGTTCCTCGGCGGGAGAGGAGGCGGCGCAGCCAGAGTTCCAGGGAGACCAGGTCTGCCAGGCCGTCCAGGGGAAGGGGTTCGCCTGCTGCTGCTGCGCGCAGGGCCTTGCGGACGACCCGGGCCTCCACCAGGCCCGCCTCCGCCAGCAAAGGGGTGCCGAAGAGGGCCATCAGGGAGTCGGCGGCCACCCTCAGCCCGGTGCGGGCCGCCACCGCTGCCGAGGCGTGGGAAGGGGCGCCCCAGCCGGGTGGGAGGTCGCTCACGCCGGCGCCTTCCAGGACCGTGCGGAGGATCGCGGCACGCGCGCCAGGCTGCACACGCAGCGCCTCGGGGAGGGCGCGGCAGGCGCGGACCACCTGGTTGTCGAGGAACGGCGCGTGCAGGCGTTGGGAGCGGATCTCGGCTGCCTGTTCCAGAATGCGCAGGTCTGCGGCGTGGCGGGCCAGGGCCGCGCGTGCGCGGTAGTCGCCCGGGCGTTGGGCAGGCCCTACGCCCGCGCGGCCCGTCGACGCCTGCAGGCGAACCGATACTTCAGCGAGGGCCTCGCCGGTCAGCCAGCGCGCCGCCGGGCCCGGTCTGGCCCAGGTGAGGGCGGCTAGGGACGCGCCGACAGCGCCGCCCGGCTCGTCGAAGCGGCGTTGCAGGAGGCGTTCGGCGAGGAGGTCCAGGCCCGCCCGGTACGGGGTCCTCGCCAGCTTCCGGGCCGCGCCGTACACGCGCGCGGGGACCATCACCGAGCCGTCCGCCTTCGCGAGTGCCGCGACGGGACGGACCAGATGGCGGCGTTTGCGGTCCATCAGGAGGTCGGCGAGGCGGGCCGGGTGTGCGTCCAGGACCTGCCGGGCGCCGTAACCCGTGAAGTGGTCCGCGCTGCCGGAGGCGAGGCGGGTGCGGTGACGGGCTGCCGTGACCAGGGACTGGCCCGGCTCGTCCGTCAGGGGGCCGTCGAGTTCGGCGTACGGGAGGGCCTCTTCGCCCCCGGTCACCACCACGTGGTGCAGGCGGGGGTTGGCGGCCAGCGATCCCGCCCGCTCCAGTTCCGCCTCGCGGCCGCCGACCGCCAGGTCGTTGAAGGTGACCGCCAGCAGGCGTTCGCCCGCGCCCGTGCCGTGGCCGAGTACCGTGCCCGGCATGCCCGGCAGACCGGCCGCCAGCAGGGCGAGCGTCCCCGACGCCGGGCCGCCGGAGAGATCCGCGCCGATGCCCGCCACCGGCATCCCGCGCGCGGCACGGCGCTCCGCCGGGCCCATGCCGGGGACGGGACCCGGGTCCATGTCGGCCCCCGGGACGTGTCTCGGCGCCGCCAGACGCGCGCGTACCGCCTCCACCAGCGCGTCGCGCACCGCGTCGACGGCGCTGTCCGGGTCCGCCGAGGGCGCCGCCACCGCGAGCGAGGCGACCGGCTCGTAGCCGGCGATCTCACGCGCGCCCGCGCGCAGGATCAGCGCATGCCCCGGCGGAATGCGCCGTACGCCGTCGTAGGGCGTGGAGTCGTGCAGCGCGGCCGGTACGTCGGGGGCGGCGAGGAGCGCGGCGAGATGGCCGAAGTCGAGGTTGGCCTCGATGAGGTCGGCGAGGGGGAGCGCGGCGGTGGCGTAGGCCGTACCGCCCGCCCACGGGGTGTAGAAGATGGGGCGGGCGCCCGCCAGATCGCCGCAGACGGTGACCCGGCGGCCGACCTGGACGATCGCCGTGTAGCTGCCCGGCCACGCCGTCAGGTGCCGCAGTGCGCCCCCACGTGCCGCGAAGAGACCGACTCGCAGCTGCTCGTCGGACGCCCCGCACGTGCCCAGGACCGCGATCCGGGTCTGGGCGTCGGCCTTGACCACCCGCACCTCGTCGGGCCGCCAGTCGCCGACCGCCCAGAGCGGATCCGGGTCGCCCCACAGGAGTTGGGAGCCCACCGGGTGCACGGTCTCGCCGTCCTGTCCGGTGGCCCCCGCGGAACCGATCCCGGAAGCCCCCGCGGCGGTGCTGCTCCACCCCACCAACCACCGCATGGACGCCTCCACAGGCTGTGGACAACCAGTGCACCGTACGAACTGGTTCACCATGCTGCCATGAAGGGCGCACGCCGGAGGCGTGGTGGCGCCGCTTACGATCCCCGGAAGACGCTTCGGCGCTCAACCGCCCACAGGACCGAACACCCGTACTCGGCACGATGCCTGCGACGCGAATGCGCCCCCGGAATGCTCCCCGAAAACGCCCTTCGCGCCCTCAAGTTCCGTGGTGGGAGCGGCAATTACCCGGGAAGCACAGGAGCGATTTTCAGCCAAATCGGTGATGGCGGGCCAGGCTTGGACACGCTCCGTACATGCTCTGAGCATCGCATCACCCGCGCGCAGCCCGGGAGACAGAGTTCGCCCCCCGGGCCCGTCCGCCGCCCGCGGGGATGAAGGCGGCGGTGTCCCCCAGCCCGCTGGATCCAGTACAGCGGGCCGACCCACGCACCATCCATGGAAGCGCTCCCGGCATGGCCGGAGAAGAGCGCACGGACGGGCGCACAGCCACACACCGGGAGCATGGCGCAACTGCGCGTATCGGACCCGTACTTCAGTACGGACCACAATCCCGCCATCCGGAACAATGCCTCTTAACGCTTGGGATGCGGCGAACTACGCTGGGTTTACGAATGCCGCGTGGTTATGCCAGCGCGGCAGCCGTCTGTGTCGAGGGGTGGCGCATGTCCAGGGAGCAACGCGGGCCGAACGAAAAGCTCGGCGCCGTTCTCGCCCTCGCGGGAATCAGCAACGCAGGACTCGCGCGTCGCGTCAACGATCTTGGCGCTCAACGCGGGTTGACTCTTCGCTACGACAAGACCTCGGTGGCGCGCTGGGTGTCGAAGGGCATGGTGCCGCAGGGTGCCGCGCCGCACCTCATCGCCGCCGCGATAGGGCAGAAGCTCGGTCGCCCGGTGCCGCTCCACGAGATCGGCCTGGCGGACGCGGATCCCGCACCCGAAGTGGGCCTCGCCTTCCCCAGGGACGTAGGACAGGCGGTGCGGTCGGCGACGGAGCTCTACCGTCTCGACCTCGCCGGGCGCCGGGCCGGCTCCGGCGGCATCTGGCAGTCCCTGGCCGGATCGTTCGCAGTAAGCGCATACGCAACGCCCGCCTCACGGTGGCTGATAACACCGGCCGACAGTTCGGTCGCGCGCGAGGCGAACTCCGCCGACGGCTCGGGCGCACCGCTCAAAGTCGGCCACAGCGATGTGCAGAAGCTGCGGGAGGCCGCCGAGGACGCCCGGCGCTGGGACTCCAAGTACGGCGGAGGCGACTGGCGTTCGTCGATGGTGCCCGAGTGCCTGCGGGTGGAGGCGGCTCCGCTGCTGCTCGGGGCGTACTCGGACGAGGTCGGGCGCGCACTGTTCGGGGCGAGCGCCGAACTGACCCGACTCGCGGGCTGGATGGCCTTCGACACCGGGCAGCAGGAGGCCGCGCAGCGGTACTACATCCAGGCGCTGCGGCTGGCTCGGGCCGCCGCCGACGTGCCCCTCGGGGGGTATGTGCTGGCGTCCATGTCGCTGCAGGCGACCTATCGGGGCTTCGGCGACGAGGGCGTCGATCTCGCACAGGCCGCCCTTGAGCGCAACCGGGGGCTGGCTACCGCTCGCACCATGAGTTTCTTCCGGCTCGTCGAGGCACGGGCGCACGCGCGCGCGGGTGACGCACAGGCGGCGGGCGGGGCGCTGCGGGCCGCCGAAGGGTGGCTGGAGCGGGCCCGTGACGGTGACAATGACCCGTCATGGCTTGGTTTCTACACATACGACCGTTTCGCCGCTGATGCGGCGGAGTGCTACCGCGATCTGAAGGCGCCGCGTCAGGTGCGGCGGTTCACCGAGCAGGCGCTGTCGCAGCCGACGGAGGAATTCGTGCGGTCGCACGGGCTGCGGTTGGTTGTCTCGGCGGTGGCCGAGCTGGAGTCGGGCAACCTTGATGCGGCCTGCGAGCAGGGGGTCCGGGCGGTGGAGGTGGCCGGGCGGATCTCGTCCGCGCGGACCACGGAGTATGTGAAGGATCTTCTGCATCGGCTGGAGCCGTATGGGGATGAGCCTCGGGTGGTGGAGTTGCGGGAGCGGGCGCGGCCCTTGCTGATGGCCCCCGCCTGAGCCGGGGCAGGTGCGGGAAGACCTCTTTCCTCCCACGTTTGAAGTGGTTGTCAGTGGCGCAGTGCACTATCGGTAGCGGGAGGTGGTGCAGGTGCGGCCGGGGATCGCTTACGACTGTGATGTGCTGGTGGTGGGGGGTGGCATCGTCGGGCTGTCCACGGCGTTCGCGATCACGCGGATCGCGCCGGGGACGCGGGTGACCGTGCTGGAGAAGGAACCGGGGCCGGCCCGGCATCAGACGGGGCGCAACAGCGGGGTGATCCACAGCGGGATCTACTACCGTCCGGGGTCCCTGAAGGCGCGGTACGCGGTGCGGGGCGCCGCCGAGATGGTGAAGTTCTGCGCGGAGTACGGGATCGCCCATGCCGTCACCGGCAAGCTGATCGTCGCGACCGAGAAGGACGAGCTGCCGCGGCTGCACGCCCTGGTGCAGCGCGGGCGGGAGAACGGGATTCCGGTACGGGAGCTGAGCGGCGCCCAGATCGCGGAGTACGAGCCGGAGGTGCGGGGTCTCGCCGCCATACACGTCGGGACGACCGGGATATGCGACTTCGTGGGGGTCGCCCGGCAGCTGGCCGAGGCATCCGGGGCGGAGATCCGGTACGGGGCACGGGTCGAGCGGATCGACCGGCGGCCTCAGCTCGGGGTGGCCGTGCGGACGACGAGCGGTGACGTCGTCCGGGGGCGCGTGCTGGTGAACTGCGCCGGGCTGTACTGCGACGAGGTGGCCTGGCTGACCGGGGACGACCCCGAGATGCGGATCGTGCCGTTCCGGGGCGAGTACTACGAGCTGGCCCGCCCCGACCTGGTGCGCGGGCTGGTGTATCCGGTGCCGGACCCGGCGTTCCCGTTCCTCGGCGTGCACCTCACGCGCGGGATCGACGGCGGTGTACACATCGGGCCGAACGCGGTGCCGGCGCTGGCGCGGGAGGGGTACGACTGGGGGGTCGTACGGCCGCGGGAGGTGGCGCGGACGCTGGCCTGGCCGGGGGCGTGGCGGATGGCCGGGCGGCACTGGCGGTACGGGGCCGGTGAGCTGGCGCGGTCGGTGTCCAAGGGGGCGTTCACCACGGCCGTGCGGCGGCTGCTGCCTGCGGTGACGGCTGATGATCTGGTGCCGACTGCGGCGGGGGTGCGGGCGCAGGCGGTGTTGCGGGACGGGGGGCTGGTGGACGACTTTCTGATCAAGGAGGGGGCTCGGGCCGTGCATGTGCTGAATGCGCCCTCGCCTGCGGCGACCGCTTCGCTGCCGATCGGGCGGGAGGTGGCCGGGCGGGCGTTGGCCATGCTGGGGTCGGTGTGAGGTTGCCCGGCGGCGGGGTTGCCGGTGCCGGCGGCGAGAAGTGGCACCCCGGGCTGAGAGGTGCCTGCGACCCGTAAAATCGACCCCACTGTGTCTGACTCCCTCAACACCCCCGAAGCCCCCCGCCCCGGCGATCATGTGCCGCACGTCCCCGGAGTGTCCGTCCGGCATTCCCGGGCCAAGGGGGAGCCCCGGTTTCCGGACGGGCCGAAGGCTGATCCTGCCGGGTCGCACTTCGAGCGGCGGATCCGGAGTTTTCAGCCGCGGCGGAGCCGGGTGACCGCCGGGCAGGCGGATGCGCTGCAGCGGCTGTGGCCCAAGTGGGGGCTGGACGTCGACGGGCAGCGGACCCTCGATCTCGGCGAGCTGTTCGGGAACGGCAATCCCGTCGTGCTGGAGATCGGTTTCGGGATGGGTGAGGCCACCGCGCAGATGGCTGCCGCGGACCCGGACACGAACATCATCGCCGTGGACGTGCACACTCCGGGGCAGGGCAATCTGCTCAACCTCGCCGACCACGACGGGCTGTCCAACGTCCGCGTGGCCAACGGGGACGCGATCATCCTGCTGCGCGAGATGCTCACCCCGGACTCGCTGGACGGGCTGCGGGTCTACTTCCCCGACCCGTGGCCGAAGAAGCGGCATCACAAGCGGCGGCTGATCCAGCCGGAGTTCCTCGACCTCGCCGCGGCCCGGATCAGGCCCGACGGCATCGTGCACTGCGCGACCGACTGGGAGCCGTACGCCGAACAGATGCTCGAAGTGCTGACGGCGCATCCGGAGTTCGAGAACACGCAGCCAGAGGGCGGTTTTGCGCCCCGTCCCGACTTCCGGCCGCTGACCCGTTTCGAGGGCCAGGGACTGGACAAGGGACATGTCGTGAACGACCTGCTCTTCCGTCGCGTACTGCACCACAACCAGCCCCCCACCGGCGCCTGAAGCCCCACGGCCCTGCGGGCAATCCGAAGTACCGTCGCGGCCGGCGCCCTCCCTCGTTAGGGTCAATGCCGTGGCCACCTTTCCTCCGTACCCGACGCATCCGCCACACCCCGGCGTCCCGGCCGGCGGTGCGCTCGGGCACGCTCACTGGTGGCAGCGCAGGGCGGTGCGGTACGGCGCGCTGATCACCCTGCTCGCGCTCTCCGGGCTCGTCATCCTCGCCCTGGTGCGCGAGCAGACCGGCACCGAAGGGTTCCTGGTGGGGCTCGGGCTGGCCGTGCTGCCTGTGCCGCTGCTCATAGCGGCGTTCCGCTGGCTGGACCGCGTCGCGCCCGGCCCCTGGCGCAACCTGCTGTTCGCCTTCGCCTGGGGAGCCTGTGCGGCGGCGCTGATAGCGATCGTCGCCAACAGCTTCGCCACGAAGTGGATAGCGACGGCGACCGCCGACCCGTCCAGCGCGGACACCCTCGGCGCGACCGTCATAGCGCCCATAGTCGAGGAGTCGTCGAAGGCGGCGGCCGTGTTGCTCGTGTTCCTGTTCCGCAGACGGGACTTCACCGGGATCGTCGACGGGGTGGTGATAGCCGGGGTCACCGCCACCGGCTTCGCGTTCACCGAGAACATCCTCTATCTGGGCACCGCCTTCGGCACCGACCAGCTCACCGGCGACCGCGGCATCGCCTCCGTCACCGCGGCGACGTTCTTCGTGCGCGTCATCATGTCCCCGTTCGCGCACCCGCTGTTCACCGTGCTCACCGGCATCGGCTTCGGCATCGCCGCGCTGTCCGCCGAACGCCAGCACCTGCGGCGCGTCCTCGTCCCGCTCTGTGGCCTGCTGCTCGCGATGAGCATGCACGCGATCTGGAACGGCTCCTCGAACTTCGGCGAGTACGGCTTCTTCGCGGTGTACGCGGCCTTCATGGTGCCCGCGTTCGGCCTGCTGACCTGGCTGGTGATCTGGACCCGCCAGCGCGAACTGCGCACCGTGCGCGAGGAGCTGCCCGCCTACGCCGTCGCGGGCTGGCTCACCCCCGCCGAGCCCTACGCCCTCGGTTCGATGCGGGCACGCCGGCTGGCCCGCGAACACGCCGCCCACCACCTCGGCAAGCCCGCCGCACGCGAGGTCGCCCAGTACGAGGCGTACGCGACCTCCCTGGCCTTCCTGCGGCACCGCGGGCGCCGTGGCCGCGCCGGCACCGACTTCGTCGTCAGGGAACGGGAGCTGCTGCACGAGCTGTGGCGCCGCCGCGAGGTGGCGCGCCCGGCGCTGGACCACGCGGCGCGGATGACGGCGCCCCCGGTGCCGGTGGCGGCGCCGCCCTGGCCGGTGTACGGGGCGTACGGGTATCCGGCGGTGCCGAATCCCGCGTACAACCCGTACCGGTCGTAGGACCCGAGGGGGTCAGGCCGACGCCTCCGTCAGGCGGGCGACCTCGGCCTCGGTGAGCGTCAGCTCGGCCACCGCGAGCAGCGCCGGGAGCTGCTCGACCGTCCGCGCGGAGGCGATCGGGGCGGCGACCGTCGGCTGGGCGGCGAGCCAGGCCAGAGCGACCGTGGCGACCGGGGCGTCATGGGCCTGGGCGATCTCGTCGAGGGCGGTCAGCACGCGCTGCCCCCGCTCGGACTCCAGGTGCTTGGCGGCGCCGCCCGCGCGCGGGCTGTCGACGGTCGTGCCGGGCCGGTACTTGCCGGTGAGGAAGCCGGCGGCGAGGGCGTAGTACGGGACGGCGGCCAGGCCGTAGTGCGCGGCCAGGTCCTGCAGCTCGCCCTCGTACGTGCCGCGGGAGACCAGGTTGTAGTGGGGCTGCAGGGCCACGTACTTGGCCAGGCCCTCGCGGTCGGAGAACTCCAGGGACGCGCGGAGCCGGTCGGCGGAGATGTTGGACGCGGCGATGTGCCGGACCTTGCCCGCCTTCACCAGCTCGTCGAGCGCGCCGATGATCTCCTCGACCGGCACCTCGGGCTTGTCGAAGTGGGTGTAGTAGAGGTCGATGTAGTCGGTGTCGAGGCGGCGCAGGGAGGCCTCTGCGGCGGCCTTGATGTTGGCGGCGGACAGGCCCTGGAAGTCGGGGTGCTGGCTGACCTTGGTCGCGATGACCACGTCGTCGCGGTTGCCGCGCGCCCTGACCCACTTGCCGATGATCGTCTCTGACTCGCCGCCGTGGTTGCCGTCGACCCAGGCCGAGTAGGAGTCGGCGGTGTCGACGAAGTTGCCGCCGGCGGCCGCATAGGCGTCGAGCACGGCGAAGGAGGTGGCCTCGTCGGCGGTCCAGCCGAAGACGTTGCCGCCCAGGGAGAGCGGGAAGACCTCCAGGCCGGAGGAGCCGAGCTTGCGCAGAGAAGGAGAAGTCATGCCTTACGTCAACGCCCGCCCCGGTGGCCGGTCTTCCGCGGCGGGCGCAAAGATCCCGTAAACAAGCGGACTACGGCACTCCGGGGGCGGACGGAGAACGCACGGATGTCAGGGGTTGAGGCCCTTGCTGCGCAGCCACGGCAGCGGGTCGATGCCCGTGGCCTGGCCGTCGGGGTGGACCTCCAGGTGCAGGTGCGGGCCGGTCACGTTGCCGGTGGCGCCGATGCGGCCGATGACGTCACCCGTGCCGACCTTCTGGCCGACGCTGACGCTGATCGACGACTGGTGGCAGAACCAGAGCTCCGTACCGTCGTCGAGGGTGAGGATCGTGCGGTAGCCGTACGCGCCCGCCCAGCCGGCCTGCGTGATGGTGCCGGAGTGGATGGCCTTGATGAGCGTGCCCGTGGGGGCGGCGAAGTCGAGGCCCGTGTGGTAGCCGGAGGACCACATGGAACCGGCCTGACCGAAGGTGCCGGTGATCGTGTACGACACGACCGGCAGCTGGAACTGCTTGGCCAGCTCGGCGAGCTTCACGGCCTCGGCGGCCTTCTTGGCCGCCGCCTCCGCCTTCTCCTTCGCCGCGGCGGCCTTGGTCGCGGCCTCCTTCTCGGCCTTGGCGGCGGCGTCGTCGATCTGCTTCGCGAGGGCCGCCTCGGTGGCCGCCTGGCTCTTGCCGTCGATCTGGACCTGCTGCGACTCGGCCTGCGCCATGATCCGGTCGCGCAGCGCCTCACCGGCGCCCCGCGCGGTGCCCTCGGAGGTGGTGGCGACGTCGCTGAGCGCGGTCGCGGAGCCCTTGGGGGCCTCGGAGCCACCGAACACATGGGCCACGGAGGCGAGATCGGGCATGGAGATCGACACCGGCGGCTTGCCGGTGTTGGCGCTGGCCATACCGCCCGCGCCGACGGCGGCTATGACACCGACACCGAGGACCGTGGAGCTGCGGGCGAGTCCCCCGCCGCGCTGCTTGGCGACGCGGTGCCGGCCGCGGACCGGGGCGAGGGAGTCCTCGGTGGGATTCCACTCCTCCCACGGACCCTCGTCGGTGCGTCGGCCGGCGAAGCCGAAGGGTTCGGTGCTCGGCACGAACGGGGCTGGCGGGGCAGGCGGGTTGGACGCCACGTGGGCGTGCTCCTTTCCTTCCTTCTCGCCTACCGGGTTAGCTGACGGGTTCGGAGCAGGAAGGTCTCCTACGCGCGTATACCTGCCGTGCTGCCACGGCGGTGTCGGCGCGATTCACCCCAGGGTGGTGGTTCCCCGGTTCCCTTGCGGGATTCGGCGCGTGCGCACGGAGCCGCCTCTTGTGACGGCTGGGACGACCGCGCTGCGTTATCGAACGTTAATAGACCCGGGGTGTCGTTTCCAAGGTGTTCCGCTTGATCATTAACCTTTCTGACCTGAACGTACGGCGCATGAACGGCGAAAAACGGGCGAGTTGACCGCGCCTCAGGAATCTCAGGGCCGTCTTACGGCGAGCAGTGCCATGTCGTCCGCCATGGCCTCACCGGCGTATCTGCGCACCTCCCGTGCGAGGGTGGCGAGCAGCGCGGCGGGCTCGTGGAAGACCCGGCCGGCGAGCCGGTCCGCGGGTTCGAAGAACCGCCCGTGCTCGTCCCGTGCCTCGGACAGCCCGTCGGTGTACAGCAGCAGCGTGGCCCCGCCGCGGAACGCGATCTCCTCCGCGCGGTCGGGCCGGCTCCCGAAGTCGCCCATGCCGAGCGGCAGGGCGGGCTCGCGGGCGTGCAGGGTGTGCACGGTGCCGTCGGGGCACAGCAGCAGCGGAGGCGGGTGGCCTCGGGTGAGGATGCGGACGACGCCCTCGCCGTGCGGGAGTTCGGCGAGCACGGCGGTGGCGAACCCCTCGAACAACTCGATGCCCCCGCGCCGCGCCGCCTCGCGGGCCAGCGCCCGGTCCAGCCGCTGTGCGACCGCCTCCAGGGTGGCCTCCTGTTCGGCGGCCTCCCGGAACGCCCCGATGACGACGGCCACGGCGGCCACCGCGCCCATCCCCTTTCCCCGTACGTCGCCCACGACCAGCCGTACGCCGTACGGGCTGTCCTGCACGGCGTACAGGTCGCCGCCGATGGATGCGTCCGCCTGCGCGGCCTCGTACCGTGCCGCGACTGCGAACCCTCCGACCCGCTCGGCGGGTTCGGGCAGCACGGCGCGCTGGGTGGCCTCGGCGATCTCGCGCTGCGAGGCGAGCTCCTCGCGACCGCGGCCGACGAGGAGGTTGATGAGGACGGCCAGGACGGAGACCGTCGCGACGGTGGCCAGCTCGGTGATCGCCTCGACCTGGAGGAGGATGCCCATCTGGGCGTGGATCGCGGTGACGACGAGGACGGTCGCGATGCCGGTGAGGACCGTGCCGCGGCGCGAGTAGAGCGGGGCGGCGACCAGGGGTGCGGCGGTGAAGAGAGGGCCCGCCGTGAACCGCGACGGGGTGAGGTAGTCGTAGAAGGTCCCGCCGACGATCAACAGCGCCGGGAGCAGCCGCACGAAGGTGCGCGCGTATGAGATCGGCCCCTCCTGCTCCACCTCTCCAGGTTTCCCGGTACGGCGGTGCGGGGCGAGCCGGATGACCCGACCGGGGGAAACACTCAGGGCCGGAGTCCAGTCACTGGACTCCGGCCCTGAGCCTTGAGTAGCGGGGACAGGATTTGAACCTGCGACCTCTGGGTTATGAGCCCAGCGAGCTACCGAGCTGCTCCACCCCGCGTCGTTGTGTAACCAGCATACGCCATCCGCGGGGCTGTCTGCGCCAGGGTTTGTGTCCGCCCCCGTTCGCCTGCGTTCTCGGGGGTTCGCAGGATGGCCGTCAGGCGGCGGGGTTGTCCGCGTGGGTGAGCGTCTCCCAGGAGACGAAGAGGTCGTCGGTGCCCGCCGGGCGGCTCTGCTCGACCAGCTTGTGGGCGGCCGGGACGGGGGTGCCGAGCCGGTTCTCCAGGTGGTTGAGGGCGACCTCCAGGTCGGGGCCCATGTTGCCGACGACCCTGCCGCCGCACAGCCACCGCGGGGGCTTGGCCCCCATCTCGTAGCGGGCGTGGAAGTCGAGGGCCGCCTTCAGCCGGTCCTTGACGTCGCCGTACAGGTCGACGCCCTGGTGCCAGGCGGTCTCGGCGATGTGCGCGGTGGCGGCGAGGGAGTAGCCGACGTGCTTGAAGTTGCGGCAGGTCTCCTGCGCGATGCCGTCCTCGAACTTCGTCTCCTTGAACCAGTACGTCTCCAGCTTCTGCACGGTGTTGGCGTCGGAGCCGGCCGGGGTGAGCGGGATCTTGCCGTCCTTGCGCAGATAGAAGTAGTCGGGCACCAGGCCGCGGAAGCGTTTTACGGCGGTGTCGAAGGTCTTGTGGTCGTCGGTGAAGACGGCGATCCCGATGGCGGCGTCGGTCATCGCGAGGTCCCAGTTGCCGTTGTAGTCGGGAAGGTCCCTGGTGACCTCGGGGAGGTAGGCGGTGCGCAGCATGGCCGTGAACCGCCGTACTCGGTCGGCGGGCCAGCCGGCGCCCGGTGCGTACCGGATGATCTCCGCGGCCCGCGCCCAGGTCGACCCGGCCCAGGAGGACTGCAGCCGGGCGTCCTGCGCCGTGTGCCGCTTCAGCTGCGCCGACCAGGCGTCCATGATCTCCCGGGCCTTCACGGCGTGCTCGTGCTGACCGGTGACGCTGTAGAGGAGCGCCTGGGTGTAGGCGGCGATGGCGTCCTGCCGCTCCTCCAGACAGCCCTTCGCGCCCTTGCCGCCCCAGGGGCAGTTGACGACCGCGACCGGCTGGGCCGTGTACTTGTACGACCCGTACTTGCTGTCCCGCATGTCGAGGAACGCCTGCAGCCAGGGCTGCTTGCCCGCGATGACGTTCTTGCGTACGACGTCCAGCTGGGCCTGGCTGACGAGGACACCGGGGTGGGTGAACGGTGCGCCCGGGGGCAGCGCCCTCGCCATGGTGCGGGTACCGGGGTCGGTGCCGCAGGAGGCGACGAGTGCCGTCAGCAGGAGGACGAGGAGAACTGCCGCCGCACGTCTGGGAACTGACCTCACTGGCACTACCTCCGCGATCGCCTCCGGCCGGTACGGTCAGGGTCGCCCTTGCAGAGGTCGGGCGCAGGATCTGTTGGGCCGATCGGCCGGGTGCGGGGTGGTTGTGGCGAGCGGTGCTGGGGGCTGCGCCCCCAGACCCCCCTTCGGCCTGAACGGCCTCGTCCTCAAACGCCGGACGGGCTGAAATACCTACGCCAAGTGCCGGTTCGGCGCCTTCGCCCGCTCCTCGTACTCCCCCAGTACGACCACCTCGACCCCCCGCCCCGCCAGCAACCCGCTGCCGTCCGCCCCCGTCACGAAGGTGTCCGGCTCGCGCCAGGCCGTGACCACCCGGCGTACACCCGCCTCCAGGATCAGCCGTGCGCAGGGCTTGGGGCGGGAGGCGCGGTGGGCGCAGGGTTCCAGGCTGCTGTAGACCGTCGCCGACGTCAGCCTGGGGTCGGCCGGGTCCAGTTTGGCGAGGGCCGCCTCCTCGGCGTGGACGACCGGGTCGTCGCCCTCGCGGGAGTGGCCGCGGGCGAGTTCCGTGCCGTCGGCGGCGACGACCACCGCGCCGACGCTGAAGGCCGTGCGCGAGGGCGGGCACTCGGCCGCCAGCTCGCAGGCGAGGGCCAGCCAGTGGCGGTCGGCGGCGGTGGGGAGCGGACCGGTGCCCGGGGCGGTGGGCTCGTAGCGCATGAGGACCACGTCCTCGATCCGGCGGGTTTCCGTCAGGCGCAGACGTCCGGGCTGGTAGGCGCCGGGGCCGAAGAGGCGGGGGGCGTCCGGGTCGCCCACGAAGAGGGGGGCCAGGACCAGCTGGAGCTCGTCGGCGAGGCCCTGCTGGAGGAGCTGGGTGTGGATCGTGCCGCCGCCCTCGACCATCAGGCGCCGCACGCCGCGTTGCTCGTGCAGATGCTCCAGGAGGCGGCGCCAGTCGAGGTCGGGGCCGAGCGGTACGACGTCGGCGGTGAGGCCGGCGGCACCGGCGCGCTCGGCGCCCTTGTCGGTCGTGTAGACGAGCTTTTCGCCGCCCGTGTGCCAGAAATTGGCGTCCGGGTCCAGGTCTCCGGAGCCGCTGACGGTGACCTTGAGCGGGTACTCGGGCCGTCCGGCCGCCACGCGGGCGGCGCGGCGCTCTGGCGAGTTGACCAGCAGGCGCGGGTTGTCGGCGCGGATCGTGCCCGCACCGATGAGGATCGCGTCGACGGAGGCCCGGACCTCGTCCACGCGGTCGAAGTCCGCCGGGCTGGAGAGCAGGAGGCGCTCGGGGCCGGTGTCGTCGAGGTAGCCGTCGAGGGAGACGGCGGCGGACAGCAGGACGTACGGGTACGGCATCGGACGCGCTCACTCTCGGCGGCGGACAGGCTTGGTTAAATTTTGAAACAAACTTACACTGGGGGCATGACGACTCGCTGGCTCACCGAGAAGGAGCAGCGCGCCTGGCGCGCGTACATCGCGGCGACGCACCTCCTGGAGGACGCCATCGACCGGCAGCTCCAGCAGGACGCCGGCATGCCGCATCTGTACTACTCCATCCTCGCCAACCTCTCCGAGGAACCGGACGGCAGGCTGCGCATGACCGATCTCGCCGAGCGGGCGAAGATCACCCGCAGCCGGCTGACGTATGCCGTGACCCGGCTGGAGAAGGACGGTCTGATCCGGCGCGAGGACTGCCAGTGGGACAAGCGCAGCAGCTTCGCCATGCTGACCGACGAGGGGATGGCCGTGCTGGAGCGGACGGCGCCGGGGCATGTGGAGACCGTGCGTTCGCTGCTCTTCGACCAGCTGACCCCGCAGCAGGTGGAGCAGCTGGAGGAGATCTTCTCGGGAGTGGTGCAGGCACTGGAGCGGGAGGAGGAGCGCCCCACCTCGGAGGAGGTTCCCTGGCGCCGCCGCTCCTCCGGTCCGTGTTCCTGAGGCAGCCCGGAGAGCCCGGAAACCTGACGTATCCCGAAAAGCTGTTGCTTCAAATTTAAAACATGGGGTAGGGTTCCCGACCATGCACCTGCTTCAAAACTGAAGCAGATATGGACGACCCCGGAGACCCGCATGCCCGACTTCCCCGCCGCCACCCCGCGCTCCCGCGTCCGGGTGCCGCTGCGCTTCCAGGACGGCTACAGCGTCGACGCCGAACTGGTCACCTTCCACGGCCTGACCGACGGCCAGGAGCACGTCGCCGTCGTCCTTGGTGACCCGGCTCCCGGTACGACGCCTCTGGTCCGCCTGCACTCCGAGTGCCTGACCGGTGACGTGTTCGGCTCGGCCCGCTGCGACTGCGGTCCGCAGTTGCGGGAGGCGGTCGAGCGGATCGCGGACCGCGGCGGCGTGCTGCTCTACCTGCGCCAGGAGGGCCGCGGCATCGGCCTCTACAACAAGCTGGACGCGTACGCCCTCCAGGACCAGGGCCTCGACACATACGAGGCGAACGCGGCCCTGGGGCTGCCCGAGGACGACCGCGACTACACGGCGGCCGCGCAGATGCTGGCTGCCCTGGGCATCGGCAGCCTGGACCTGCTGTCCAACAACCCCGACAAGGCGGGTCAGCTGCGCGACCTGGGCATCGACGTCCAGGACCGCGTCCCCACGGGCGTCTTCACCACCGCCCACAACGTCCGCTATCTACGCGCGAAGGTCCTCCAGACCCAGCACACGCTGCCGCTTGCGGAGCTGAGCGCGGGCTGACCGGGGCCCGCGCCGTGCGGCGCGGTCCAGCGGGTTACACCTCTGCGCCGGCCCGCGCTCGCGCCTCAGGCGGGGCCGGCCGCCCGAGCCGCCAACAGCCGCAGCACCTCCGCGAGTTGGCGGTGCGTCTGCGGATCGTCGACGACGCCGTCCGCACCGACCGTCTCCCGCCGCACCGGGATCCTCACACAGACCGGCTCCACGATGTCGGCGCCGGTGTAGCCGAGCACCGTCCGCAGCGTGGCCTCCGCGCCCTGTCCGCGCCCCGGTGCGGCCGCATTGACCCAGGCCACCGGCTTGTCACAGATCTCGGTGCCGCCGACCGTCCAGTCGAGCAGGTTCTTGAACGCCCCCGGCAGTGTCCCCGCGTACTCCGGAGCGCAGACCAGCACCCCGGCGGCCCCTTCGATCGCCGCCCGCAGCCCGGCCACCGCCTCCGGCAACGGATCCGCGTCGTCATCGGGGTTGAAGTGCGGAAGGCCCGCCAGACCGTCGTAGAACTCGGCCCGCACCGACACCGACGGCGCCACGGCCCGCGCGGTACGCAACACGGCCTCGTTGGTGGAGCCGACCCGCAGGCTCCCGGACAGCAAAAGGATCACCGGCAACGTGGACATCGGCCCAACTTACTGCCGGCCAAGCCCCCTTCCGGCGCGCCACAGCCGTTCCTTCGCCCTCCCGCCTCTATCTTCAGCCCCAACATGTTGTGGCTGACGGCGAGTTGGCGCCCACAGATTGTGTACAAGGGTGCACTGTGCCGGAATTGGGCCACGAATGTCCCAGGCAGCGGCAGATCGACGACGAGTGAGGGCGTTCATGACTGAGCGATTCGGGGACGCGACGACACGGGTGGCCGGCGGGACGCGGGCGGCGGCGCGGCCCGCCGTACCCCGCCCCGCGAGGCGGATGCGGTCGACGACCCGGTCGTTCAGCGTCGGCGAGGGCGAGGGATACCTCACCGTCGCGCACGCCCCCGACGGCCGCGTCGCCGGGGTGATGGTCCGCATGGCCAAGCAGGGCTCCACGCTCGCGGGCATGATGGACGCCTTCTCCTCGACCGTCACCCGGGGCCTCCAGCACGGCGTCCCGCTCGAAATCCTCGTCGCGGACTACGTCGGGACCCGCTTCGAACCCTCCGGTCTCACCAACGACCCGGACATCAAGCAGGCCGGCTCCGTCATGGACTACGTCGGCCGCCGCCTCGCCCTCGACCACCTGCCCTACGAGACCCGGGCCGGCCTCGGCATCCTCACCACGGCGGAACGCGCCGCGAAACAGACCCTCGACGGTGTCGGCGAGGCCGTATGGGCCGATCTGGTGGGTCTGTCCATGTCGGCACCGATGGTGGGGCAGCCGCGCCGCGGCTGACGGCCGTACGAAAAAACGACACGGCGCACAAACGGCCAAAGATCCCAAATGACTACTATACGTGCATATATTGTCACTATACGTAGCCAAGCCAGGGCGTCGCGCCCGGGCAAGAAAGGGTCTAACCATGCGCAAGTTCCAGCGTGTTGCCGTCGTAGCCGCGGCGATCGCGAGCCTCTCCGCCTTCGGTGCCGGCGTCAGCTTCGCCCACAACCACGGCCACGACCACGACGACGAGGGCGTCACCGCGGTGGCCAACTCGCAGTCCAACGCCGTGGCCTACGACGACGACAGCCACAGCGGGCGTCACGGCAGCCCGGACGCGGCCCCTGCCTTCACGACGGGGAGCGACTTCAACCTCGGGAACGTCACTCCGCCGGCATCCAAGTAACGAAGCCTCGCCCGGCAGGCCGCGACGAACGGCCACGGCCTGCCGGGCGGAGCGCCCGGCC
>NZ_JBFBBE010000120.1:0-27077 GCF_040682555.1 Streptomyces sp. NPDC051172 | reverse complement strand
CGGTCGGACCTGATCGACGGCTGCCTCATCGAGACCGGACTGATCATGGGAGCCGGATGATCGATCGGCCCGCCACCGCGAGTTCAACCCCGGCAATCACTTCCTTGCGCGTCACCACACACTCGCAACTGAGCACTCGGACCGCCCCTTCGCATGGCTGTGTTACGGGCAGCGAGGTGATGCGACCGCGGTGGCCGCCTACCGTGCATGCCGTGACTCGATGGGGGATGAGGGACTGTTCGAAGCAGTACTCAAAGCTCACGGCCGCCGAAGGGCAGACCTTGAGGAAGCCGCGGTGCATCTGGAGTGGCAGGCACACAACCACCCTCTCTCCCTGACGACAGCCTGGGAGGCCTGGCAGGCCGGCACTGGGGACGCTGTCGAGGCCATGTTCCACATACTGCATGGCCAGAGCCACAATGGGAGTGCATGTCAGCTATACCGGGCGTGCTTCGACGAGAACCTTGCTGCGTTCTTCGAAGCGGTCCACTTCCACGTGGCGCAGCTCGAGGTGGGTGGACACGACCACCCTTATCTCCACGGAGCGACACCGAACGCTTCGGTCCTGCGCGATCAGGTTCCGACAGTCGAGGACAATCGCACGAGTCAAGGGGGCTGCTGAGTGCAGAACTCACCACGGGTGGATGTCATCGTCCCGTACGGGCACTCACCGAGCCAGCCCGAGCGGCAGGCGAATCTCCAACAGGTCCTTGAGAGCCTGCAGAACGACCTTGAATACGAGAACTTCCGTGTAATCCTGGCCGAGTTGGGACCCAGGGAGACTCAACGAGCTCTGACTCGCAGCCTTGGGGCCGACTACGTCTTCACTAACTCGGATGAGGAGTTCTCCCCAGGCCGGGCGATGAATGCGGGCTTCCTCAGCCGGCGGCAGCCAGCTGAACTGGTGTACTTCCACCAGGCTGACTTCCTCGTTGCCCGGGACATCCTTGACCGTGCGGTGCAGGTGAAGCTGCGGCTGGAGTGTCCGTTCGTCTACCCCTACTGGGGAGAAGTGCATCTCTCTCGGATTGTGAGCGAGGCGGTGCGCCGTGCCGTGGTGCAGCCAGGGCAACTCTTCGACGTCCTTCAGCGGTGCGTCGCAGATCGACGCGCTGCTGAAGGATCTGAACAGGCGGCATTTGACGCGTACGACGAAGTCACCCTCAGCAATGACGAGTTGGAATCCCTCGTCGCCGTACTCCCGGCTGGGCTGCGACGAGAGATCACCGAGGCCGACCAGCTCCGGTTGTGGGGGGCGGATGACCGCTCGTACGCGCCCTACCGTTGGCGCCCAGAAGAGACTCTCGCCGCCCGGCTCTGTCGGATTAGCGGGGGGCCCCGTGCCAGTGCTGCCTATCTCTGCTCCGATGCCGCGTTCCGCCAAGCCGGCGGGGTGCCGGAACTTCCTGGCTGGGGATACGAAGATCTCATCTTCTGGCACACGGTCCAGGCCTTCCACCCCTATTCGGGCGATCGAAGGGGAATCTCATTCAAAGAGAGTGCCATAACGATGGATTACCCGCTTATTCATCTATGGCACCCCGTAAGTGGACGCCCCGACTATTACGCCGCAACAGCAAAAAACGAGCGAATATTCCACGAGTTCCACTCCCTCGCCGCTCACGAACAACGCGCCAGCGTGAGAGCGTTGCCGCCTCGCGGCTAGAAGCCGAGTGCACGCCAAGCAACGGAGCCGGGGATGGGTATGGAGAAAGTACTAGGAATAGATCTGAACACCCTTACACCTATCGGCCGATCCGCTTACCTTGGGCTGCTGACACCCACAGGGCGTCAGGTCAAGATAATCCTCGCCAGAGGCACAGAAATACTGCCTCTTCAAGAAGCAGCTACGCTCCGCCGAAGGCTCGTTGAGGAATTAACTGTCACGGCTGGCTTGCCAGTTCCATTTGCCGACGAGATCGCCTCCGGGCCGTGCACATTCGAAGGCTCTGACGCATGGGCCTTCGTAAACTCATACGTTCCCGGGGCGGACCTCACCAGGATCGCCAGAAGCCTCGCACCTGGCCAGGACTCTGGACTCGCGGACGGAATCGGACAGGCCGCGGGAGTGTCCCTCGCAGCTGTACACAGCGCGTCCCAGCCTCTGGCAGCAACTCTGCGACACAAGGAAGACGCGGAACTCGTTGATCAAGATATCACCTGGCGAGAGGCCACGCTCACCAGGCAAGAGGGCGTAGCGCGCCGAGTACACGAGGCTAGCAAGATCACGGCGCTGGATGACCGGCAGTTGCGACGGGCTCATTCACTGGCCGCCGCGTTCACTGGCCGCTTCAGGACCACATTCCATCCCACCGCCGGCCCGGCACCGGCCTGTCTGATCCACAAGGATCTTCACGGTGGAAACATCATTCTTGATACCAGCGCACCGCCCGACACCTGGATAGCTTCATTCATCGATGACCAGCTATCTGTCGGCGACAGCGGATACGACATCGCCAGTATTCACGCCTGGGCGTTCGAAGTTATGGATAAGAAATCCTTCATGGCTTTCAGTCATGGGCTCGAACGCGGATACAAGAGCCTCATTCCAAACTGCGCTCTACGGAGTTGCGACCTCCTTCTCTATCTCGCCGACCGCTCCCTCGGACGGTTGGCCTACTATGCGCGATCCGCCCCAAAGTGGATCGAACCATACGGATCAGAGCGACTGATCCGTCATCTCGACCTTCTCGACTGCATCGCCAGCACGGCGGGCTCCCCCGACAGCATCATCGACCCCTTCACAACGGTTAGGAGACTGGCTACATGAATGAGATCCCCCTCGACGCGGCCCTTAAGGCACCCACTCGTACACCCATAACTCAAGCCCAGGTGGAGCAGTTCCAAGAGGAGGGATACTGCGTGCTGCCCGCCATCGTGCCTGAATCGTTGATGAACCTACTCGGCGAGGAATGCGGGCAAGCCATCAGCAACGTACATGACGAAATGGACGCCAAAGGAGTGGACGTTCTGGGTGGTAGCCGGCGAGGGTTGCAGTACACGCCCGGTGGCTGCCGGAACGCGCAGCCACGGCTCCGCGAGTTCCTGTTCAGCGATCTACTCCAGGGGATCTGCGCGCAACTAGTCGGATCCGAGGCCTATCTGATATGGGACCAATTCTCTGTGAAGATGGGCTCAAACGGCTCCGGCGAGAAGCATGCTCGCTTCGAGAACGATGGGAGTCCTCAGTCGCTCGGCTACTTTTCATGGCACCAGGATTCGGGCTACGTTCCCGTGGACCATGCCCCGTACCTCTCCTGCTGGGTCGCGCTGGACGACATCACCGCAGAGAACGGCCCCCTCCGAGTCATCCCCTTCGGGGACCTCGGCGTCCGCACACGAGTCACACACACCCCGGACCCCCTAAACGGCGACCTGGTGGGGTACTTCGGAGCCCACCAGGGTGTAGCTCTCGAGATCCCCAAGGGCACCGTGATCTGCTTCAGCAGCACTCTGTTCCACTCAAGCTCGACGAACGACACCAACTCGCCCAGGCGCGCTTACCTGGCCCAATACTCTTCAACCACCAGTGCAGCCAGTGGGAACGTCCTCTGGCGGGATGCCGAACGCGTTCCCTCCGGGCCCGGCGTTCCCGCGGAAGAAGGAAGCGCATGAATCAGTCGCCTGCCGAGCCCGTGGATGAGAGATCGCTCGACGCTGCCGTGATCAGCAAGGTATGGCCTTGCTTTCACGATGTTCAGCTCGCCGGCACCCGGAGACTCAAGGGACGCAGCCACCGGGTCTACGAGTGCACCGACACACGTGGAGGTGCTGTTGTGGTGCGGCTCTCCGCTCCTCAACGTGCACGCTTCAGCATCGAGGCCTCGCTCGTGCAGCGTTGCCGCGATGCTGGCATCCCAGTCCCTGCGATCAGATACGTCGGCCACGAGGACGCAGTGGACGGCCCCGTCGCCATCATGGTGCAGGACAAGGTGGCGGGTGAGACGCTCCGAGAGCATGCGAAGCGTGTCGGGCCAGAGAGTGCCCGCGATGTGGTGCGACAAGCAGGCCAGATTTTGGCCGGGATCCA
Organism: Streptomyces sp. NPDC051172; assembly: GCF_040682555.1. Lineage (NCBI taxonomy): Bacteria > Bacillati > Actinomycetota > Actinomycetes > Kitasatosporales > Streptomycetaceae > Streptomyces > Streptomyces sp. NPDC051172. Next base: position 23,047 of record NZ_JBFBBE010000120.1, on the reverse strand, counting down.
CCAGTTGAACACCACGGGGTTCGGTTCCGTGGACGCCAGCCTTCATGGAACCGACAGCAAATTCAGCGACTGGTTTATCGGCCGCTTGGAGGGAAAACTCAACGAGGCCCGACGTATTGATCCGGCCTCTGGCCGGCTCCTGGACAGGGCAGTGGCTCTAATGCGCATCCATCGGGCTATGCTCGATGACTGTTCACCCAAGCTGCTGCATGGAGATTTCAGCCCTGACAACCTCATTGTGGAGGACGGAAACATTGCCGCCGTCATTGACTGGGAGGCCGCCAAAAGTGGCCCACCAGAAATGGATATCGGCTGGTGGGACTGTTTCTTTGAGTCTCCTCTAACTCCGGCAAGCGAGCTGATCTCTGGTTACGAACAGCGGATCAAGTTCGAACCCGAGAGACTGTTGACGCTGAGGCATCTCGCCGTACTCCGGATCATGATTGGTCACTTCTCCTGGACGCTGTCGGTAGGAGATCCAGAAGGGATCAAGCACGCTGCCGAACGCATCGAGTTGGAAGTTGACACAGCAGACTCCTGGGCCCACGCATGACCTGCTGTCAGACTTCGCCGCTCTCTGCTCGATAGGCAATAAATTCAGCGAAGATTGGTGGACATGACGACGTGCGCGTCTGTGCCAGTTCGACAGACGCGCACGCCAGTAGCATCAAAGACTAAGCGTACGGTGGGTTTTCGGCCCTCTCTACGCCGTCCTCAAGCTCGTCTCGGATTCACACGACCCTCTGATAGTCGCTGCTTGCAGCGCGAGTTACCAGCTTCAGGTCGACAAGGAGCCGACGCAAGGCCGCGTAGTCAGAGTGTACTTGGCCCAGCAAGTCGTTCACTTCGGACTCCGGCAGTTGCCTATCGGGGGGCAACAGCCGAACAAGGAGTTGCGCAACACGCCACCGGAAGTCGGGATTCTCCGGAAGTTTGACGAGCCTCCCGTGTTTGAAGAACCTTTCGAGATCAGGGTCCTCGGAAAGCAGGCCGGTCACTGGCAAGACTGCGTCGACCGCATCAGCAGCCGCGCTGAGTACGGAGAGATCCGCAGACAGAGTGTGCCCCTCAATCGACACTAGTCCGACTTCCTTAAGTCGCACTGCGTCCTTCACCATCGACTTCGGATCTCGGCCGACTGCAGCCGCGACTGCGCCCAAGGAACAGTCGTCACCTCTGCTCTGCCGCTCGGCTACATTCGCGAGCAGAGTCAGCCGGCTGGATACAGAGAGAGCGCCGAGCAACTCTGCCGCGCTGCTGAGTTCAGACATGCGAACTTCCTAGGGGTCGGTCCGCCTGGCGTCAAGTCGGTTTCTGACGACCCCATCGACCCATGGCGATAGGTCGCAGCGCCCGCAGATCCGCCGGGTCAGACAGTGGAGTGGTCGTCGTCGCCGCATCACGCCAGGGAAACCGCCGTCGACGCTCGCGAGTACGAACCGACAGCGGCCCCCCGTCGTCTGACACACAAGCGTATGGGCAAGGTCCACTATGGAGACATCACGCCAGTGATATGCCTGTCTTCGACCGCACGTTCGGGTGGGCGAACGCTCGGCTCACCTGGACCTAAGCAGGTTGAAGTTGGGGCGGTGCATTCTGTACAGAACGGAGTGGCGTGACCTCGTCCGAGTTGCGAAGCATGGGGCCGGTGAGCTCGACTGGCACATCCAGGCCGTCAAGGAGCATGACTACCTTGTCGATGTTGGTCAGCTTGCGATCGCCGGACTCGAGCATTGACAGAAAGGCTTGGCTCAGGCCCGTCAGCTGAGCTAGGTCATCCTGGCGTAGGCGTCCGAGACTTCGTACCAGCGTGCAGAGTCTCCCGAAATCTCGCTGTTTCAAGGCTAACCGGACTTCTGGCATGTTCCAGACTTGTTCGGGCACACGAGGGAAGGCCGGCGTGGTCGTCTGCCTCTCTCGGTGGCAGGCGCTGCAGCGGTCCTCCCCGTTGTATCTGCTCAGTTGGCACCCGCACTCGATGCAGCGGCGCGGACGCATAGCAGCCGCGGGTCCCTCGGCGGTGCGCAGCCCTGACACGGACATCCACTCCTTGGCGAACTGGTACCGGTGGCGTGCGTATGACCGTTCCCGTTCATGGCCGTACGCTGCCTCACCAGCACGGTCGGGCGTTGGTCGGTGGCGCCCTCAGCATGGCTCGGTGCAGAGCAAAGGACCCGGACAGTCTGTCCGGGTCCGACTCAGTGCCCTGTAGGGGCTATTGACAATACGTCAGGAACCGGTCGTCTCCACTTGGTCTAGTACGGCTTCCCACGGGTACCGGCGCCCCGGCATCCCAGCCCGCGGCTCTGCGAGCGGCCAGACCTCGTCCCCGTAGATCAACCGAACCCCCGTATCGTGCAGAGCCTTGATGTGCCCCTCCCACGCGGGGTGGCGGGCGTGCGCGGCATTCACCCGCGGCCAGACGACTACTGGAAGATCGAAGGTCCCGATAGCCTCGTTGACCTGCGTCAATGCCTGATTGTCCGAGATGCCCAAGGCGAGCTTGGCGACGGTGTTGGCGCTCGCAGGGGCAACGACGTAGCAGTCCACCGGAGGGTGCGGGCGCGAGTCACCAGGCATACGCGACTCGGTTCGTACGGGCAGGCCCGTCAGCTTCTCGATCCTGGCGACCTCTCCGCTGGAACGGAGCCACTCACCTGCTGTCGGCGTGAGCGTAACCGCGACGGTCCAGCCGCGTTCGATAGCGGGAACCACGAGTCCTGTCCGCAGCTCCTCGACTCCGCCAGCGCCCGACCCCACGACGCCCAGCACCTTGCCCTGCATCAAAGTCATTGCACCGCCCTGCACCGTTGGGCCATGGCCAGCAGCTCGGACGAGCGTCTGCCACCCGTGACCGGGGACTGCTTCCTCAGATCACGAAGAGTCTCTCGTACTCGCGGGTTGTTCCGTACGAGCTGCGGCGATGTGCGCTCAGCCTCGCGCAGCTCGCTGAGGGCGTCGTCGGCGCGTCCGCTGAGGCAAAGGGCGCGGGCGTAGTCGATGCGGTGGGACACTGCGCGTTCTGGCGGCATGTGGTCGACGTCGATGTTCCCGTGGTCGATGACGTACGGGATGTTCTCCAGGTCCAGCTCGATCGAGAGTCGGTGCAGTTCGACGTTCGTCGGGCCGAAGCAGGTCTGCCAGTAGTTCTCGTCGGAGCCGAGGCGATCGGCCAGCCGCGTCGCGCGTTCGAGCAAGGTGCTGGCTGTGGGCCGGTCCTGCTGACGCGCTGCGGCTACAGCCGCGCGCAGGTGAATCATGCCGAGCAGGCTCAGGGCGGCGGGATCGTCCTCGTCGACCTGGCGCGCGAGCCAGGCCGCGGCGGTGTCGCCCAGCTCAAGAGCATCCGCGTAACGCCCGTTCGCCAGGAGGGCATGAGTGCCGGAGCGTGCGGCGGAGGCGAGCGACAGTGGATCCTCGGACTCGTCGGCTGCCCGCATGGCGCGCTCGGCCGCGAGCCACGACAGGTCGGACTCCCCCACTTTGGCAAGGGTGGTCGCCACCAGATGATGCGTGCGAGCAGAGACCGCGAGGCCCCGTCGACGCTCGTCGCCGTGCGGGAGGTCTTCAAGCTCCTGAGCCGTTCGGAGCAGACCGGGCAACGCAGCGATAACGTCCCCGAGAGCGCCCGCCTGGTAATCTCCCCAGCTTTGTTCCACGAACGTCCGGGCTTGCAATGGCCGGGGCAGCTGTCTGTCTGCCGTCGGCCCGAACAGCAGCTTGGAGAGCCGGCGAGGGTTCATCAGTGCATCACGGACGGCTGGCACGTCGTCCATGTGCTTCTCGCCGTCTTCCATGAGGAGGGGTTGCCCCATCAAGTCACCGAGCGGCACGCGTAGCACCCGGGCGAGTTCGGCGAGCTTGTCGATTCTCGGAGGCTTCCGCGCACCTCGCTCGATCTTCGACAGCCAGTCGGTGCTGTGCCCGACGAGCCCGGCGAGCACGGGCTGCGTATAGCCCCGGCGCTCGCGGTAGAACGCGATCCGCTCTCCGATGCTGAGGTGGTCTCCAAGACCCCGCATGTGCGCTGCCTCCCGGCTTTAGGTCTGCAATTCACGGTAGCGGCAGACCAGATCCCGGGATCGGGGAGTGATTCGGGCAGGTGATGCCAACCTCAGCATCCACTCTCGGGGCCGGGGTGTGCCGGACACTCTGTCCGGCTTCGAAAGGCTCGATCAATGCACCCATGTGGGTCCGGGAGATCAAGGCACCGCGCTCGCCTACGGTGCAGTTTCCGCACGAGTGGGACAGCTCTGCGTAAATACCTTCAAAGGCACGCAAGTTGAGAGCCGGGTTCCCTCCCTATCGAGGTCGAGCCGTCACTTTCTCAATGGACTCTCGGAGCTTCGCGATGTCTTCCAGGCTGTCGAGGATGATGTCAGCCCCTGCTGCTCCAAGTTCGTCTCGTGTGGTCTTGCCCGAGGCCACGCCAATGACCGATGCACCCCCCTCCAGACCCAACGTCGCTTCTTAAGCGGCTTGTGAGAGGTCGTCAGGCTGTGCTCTCCATTCGAGGAGCATGAGGTTGATGGTGTAGGTGGCTCGGCTGGTGGGTGGTTCGCCGGGGCGGAGGGTGCGGTAGCCGGAGCCGGAGCGTTTGGTGGCACGGGGTGCGGTGCGTCCGGGCCGGGGGCGGACGGCCTGGTGAGCGAGGTCGGCCATGACCTCACGGGCTTTGGCGGCCAGGCGGCGAGGGGGGAAAGTCCGCGCCGACGGTGCGCCGGGCGGCGTTCAGGGCGTTCTTGAAGCTGATGTGGCCGGGCGGGAGGTGGTGTTCGTGGGCGGTGTCGGTGGTCAGCTGCCGGGTCGCCTGGTAGACGCAGAGCATGGCCCACAGTTCCTGCTCGACCATGGCGGGGCTGTTGGAGCGCAGGGTGGCGGTACGCCCGCCGCGCTGCTCGATCTTGATGTGCCGGTAGATTGTTTCGCTGGTCCAGCGGCGGGCGTACAGCTCCGCCAGCTCGGCCGCGGGCGCGGTCTCCGGGTCGAGGAGCGTGGTGATCAGGCAGAACAACTCCGAGGTCTCACAGCCGTGTTCGCCGGTCCGGGTGATCGTGTACTCGATGACGCGGACATCGACCGTGCGCTTGGTGCGCTGCTCGCACAGGCGTGACAGGTAGGTGCCGTCGGGCAGTACTTCCACCACCGGCAGGCGGAAGGAGTCCGACACCCGCCACAGCAGGTCGGCCCCGGTGGCAGCGGCCTTCTCCCACAGCGTGAAGGACGGAAAGCCGCGGTCGGCCAGCAGCAGCATGCCGGCCTTCAAGTGGTGCAGCAGCCGGTGCGCGAGGGTGCGCTCGCCGGTGGCGAACGGCCCGAAGACGGCCCCGACCACGGCGTGGGTGCCGCACTCGCCGAGCGCCACCATCCGCGCCTGTGGGTAACCCGCCTGCCGCTCGCCGTTCGAACCGCCGCCGAAATAGGCGGCGTTGGCGTCGGACGCGGGCACGTCGAACAGCGTGCCGTCCAGCGACATCAGCCGCCGGCCCCGCCAGAACACCCCCGGCGTCGCAGGCGTGCCCTGCACCCCGGCCACCTGGCCGAACAGCCAGCGCAGCGGCGCCGCCCCCAGCCGGGCACGCGCCTTGGTGACCGAACCGGTCCGGGCCGGACGCGTCCACTTCTCACCCGCCCGACGCGGGATGTTCTCCAGCAGCTCGCGCAGCACCCCGCCGTACCCCTGCCCGGTGAACAGCCACATCGCCAGCGTGAAGTACACCATCAGCGTGCTCGGCAGCGCCTTCGTGCGCTCCTCCCACGCCCCGGCCTCCTCGACCGCCTGGTGCACCAGCTCCGGCGTGAACGTCCGGGTCAGCAGCCCCATCCGGACCCGCTCCGGGAAGCTGTCCCCGGCTATGTGATCACGTGCCACAAGGACGAGACCCTACGCCATCAAGATCAGCCAACAGAAGCGACGTTGGGCGTCGGGTCGGCTCGCACGACATACTCAAAAACCCGTGAAAAACGGCCGCCAGCACGGAATGCTGGCGGCCGTTTCTGTCTAGCTCGGGTTCTTCGGATCCCAGTTGCAATGGTGCAGCGCGAAGAAGACGGGAGACAGTGCGTTGCTGGTCCCTACGTCGGCGCGCCAGGACTCCACATCCCAGCTGTCGCCCGTGCTCCACCCCGAGGAATTGAGCGGATCCGGGAAGACGAAATGCGCATGGCAGATGAACTGCTCATACTCCGAGTTGTACTTCGACTGGACGGACAGCTGCTGCGGGGGCGGCGCCATCGTCCACAGCTGGTCCCAGGCGCTGCCGAGATCACCGACCGCGTTGCGGAATCCTGCGTCCGTCGGATAGGCGCGGATGACCACCTCGTTCGGGAAAGCGGCGGGGATCTCGACGCGCACCTGTTTGAACCAGTCCGTGGCGGCTTCGCTCAGATAGCCCGTGCATTCTCCCGAACATCCCTCCTCCCGGTTTCCGGAACTCCAGAACAGCGTGCTCTGCCGGTTGGAGAAATTCTGGTACGTCTGGTTCGTCGCAGTGTCGGTTTTCTCGTCCGAGGTGGGATATCCGAACGACCCGCCCTCCCAGCCGTAATCCCCCCACAGCTTCCCGATCTTCCCCCATACGGGGTGCGCGCCGTAGGCGGACGCCCAGTAGACGGAGCCGCCTTCGAACTCCTGACGGCGGCCGAATCCGTCGGGGTTCGCCAGCTCGTCCGACGTGGGGTACCCAAGCGGACCGGACTCCCAGTTCTTGTCCGCCCACTTCGCGCCGATGGCGCCCCCAACGGGATGGGCGCCCGTAGCGGGCTTCCAGTAGACGGTTCCCCCGGTGAATTCCTGCCTGCGGCCGACGTCGTCCGGGTTGACCAGCTCGGTCGTCTTCGGGCAGCCGAGAAATCCCCGGTCGTAGTTGTAGTCCTTGTACTTGGCGAGGATCGCTCCGCCGACGGGGATCCCGCAGAAGACGGGGTCGTCCGCCTGGGCGGACGGGGATGACCCCAGCAGGGCGGTCACAGCCAGGGATGTGGACGCAAGCATCGTCATGATGCGGCGAGCAGGCACGGAAATCCTTCCGGAAAGCAGTCGATTGTGCTGGTTTCTACGGGGGAAGAGGCCTCTCCTCGAAGGTTCCTTCCCGGAAACAGACGGCACCTACCTCAACGGCCGGCGGCGCGGCGAGCGCCTCACGGTCCGCGTCATCGAGTACACCGTCACCACCACCCACACCCGCCCGGCGATCCGTCGGCACGGCCTTTTCCCCCCGGACAGCTCCAGCGCAAAATCCGTGACGTCCAGGCCGACCTGGCCCGCGAGGTCATCCGCCCCCGCAGCGGCCGATCAGCACCCCGCGTCACCAAGCGGAGCACTCCCGCCTACCGCACCCTTCGCCCCGACGAGCCACCCACCAGCCGCGCCACCCACGACATCCACATCCACCGCCTCGACCCCGAGGAGGAGATCAACACCGAGCTACAAAAGGCCACTTAGGAAGCGACGTTGCCTCCAGACCGGTGCGTACGTCTTCGAGGGAATCCCCGATGATCACCGTGTTGGCGCGGGTGAAGAGCGTTCCGTGCTTGGCCTGAGCGCGTTCCTGCGCGATGCCGACGAGGGCAGGTCGGTGGTCGTTGTCGGAGGCGAACCCGCCGATGTCGGTGTCGAGGTAGCCGTCGAGGTTGAAGACCGCGAGCTTCAGGAGAGCGTTAGGTTTGAGGTTGCCGGTGACGACCGTTGGCACCCACTGCTCATGCCCCTGCACGGCTTCGAGGGCCGCGATGGCTCCAGGCATGACGACACCTTGCCTCCGGAGATCTTCTGTGTGGGCTGCGAGACGCTTGGGCAGCAACTCCACCATCCGTGGCAGCAGGTTTGGAACCACTGATTCCGGTACGCCGTTATCCAAAAGCAGGGAGCCGATGGCGAGGGGCATGGTCACGCCGGTGCCACGTGCCGGCAGACGCTCGGCGGGGCGGCCTACCACGTCGGCGAACGTCTCGCGGTACACCTGACGGTCGATGTCCCCGACGTAGAGCAGCGTGCGGTCAATGTCCCAGAGGATGAGGGTCTGTTGTTCTTCGATGTCCTTCAGTTCCCTGCTCCCGTCTGCTGGCGGCCTCGCTGTTCGCAGCGGGGCGACGAGTACGGAGACCCCACTGGCGCGCTGAACTGCCCCTGGCGCCGGACATCACCCGCCGAAGAGTTCGACGGTGGCGTCTGACCGCTACTTGATTGCGCAAGATCGGATTCGCTCGCGCGATTGAGTCTCGGTCGTCAGTGCAAGGGCAGTACGGCAAGGGTCCGCCATCGGTAGGCGTGATCTTCACGCCGTAGTTCCACCAGCTCAACCTGCCCGATCGGCACCGTGATGGCGGGAAGGTCACGCAGCGGCCTAATCGCCTCCCGCACCTTGTGCGAGTCCAAGGTGCGGTTGCAGTAGGCGATGCCGATGTGTGGGCGCAGCGCGGAGGTCGGCTTCTTCAACGGCAGTCCGCACTGATCGCTCGTAAGCGACAAGGCGCTGTGGAGGTTAATGAGTGGGGTCCAGGGGGCAACGCTGTAGCGAATGGCCCCGCGGGAAGCCGTCATCGGGACAGCACTGATGGTGAAGGCATCGGGAAGACGGTCTGACACTTGCTGGCGGAGCGTGTGAAGCTGGGCTTCGCTGACCTCGTTCGCTAGACCGATCCGCCCCAGGGTCAGGTGCAGTCCATTCTCGTCGATGAAGTCGAAGTCGAGCGAAGCGAGCCGCTCCTGGCAGGACCGCGTCTGCTCCGTCAGGGCGGCGGCATCGGCGAAGGTGAGCATCCAGTAGTAGGCGCGCGTGGATGCGTCCCAGCCTGGCCGTTCCCAGTGGTTATGCATCCGATCAACGGTGCCGAAGGCAGCCCAGTCGTGGGCGGCGATGACGTGGGGGTTGTCAGTGCTGGGCGGAGGGGCTGCGGGAAATGCTGTGGGGCTGGCGGTCAAGAGCACTGGCGGCCCCTCTCGCTCGCGGCTGTCCGTCTGGGCGTGTCATCTTGGCAGATTCGGCCACGGCGCGGGTCAGCGGGGAGGAGCGCCACACGCGGAGGGCTTCCGTGTAGTTGCGTACGGCTGACAGGTCGCGCCACTGGGTGGCGCGGTCGGCGAGTTCTCCGGCGCGCTGGACCACGGATCGGATTGGCGGCCCACCGCCGGCGTCGAGAACCTGCTGTCCGAGAACCATGGCGTGCTCAACGTCAGGTCGTGCCCCGGTCAGCAGGGCGGTGGCGACATCGAGACGGACCAAGGCTTGGCTCCAGGCCGAGTCAGACCGCGCGACGAGCCCGTCGATCTGCTCGGCGTACGCGATGACTTTGGGGGTGTCTCCGAGCGAAACGTGGACGGTGGCGGCATTGGCTAGAGTCCGGGCCAAGCTGTAGGGGACGAAGGAGATACACGAGGTGAGCCCGTCGGGCAGCACATGCTGTCCGCTGAGCTCCTCTGCCTGGGCGAGGGCACGCTGGGCGCCCGTGGCATCCCCAAGCTTTCCCAGGGCGCGGGCGCTTCCGTTGGCCAGGAGGCGAATGGCTTGAGGGCTATGAGGATTGATGTCTATGCCCGCCTCGGCCCAGGTGAGGGCATCAGCGAAACGCCCAGCGTAGTAGGCGCTCAACGATCGAGTGCCCAAGGCCCACATCATCAGGTCCTGGTCGTCGATCTCGGCCGCGAGCGCGTGGGCCTCTGTGCAGTACGCCTCAGCCAAGACCTCGCGTCCGGCGTTCACGGCCATGTAGCCAAGGAGCCCGGAGGCCTGCGCGGCCAGCCGGAATAGGGCTTCTCGCTGCCTGGGTGGCTGCTGTCCCTCCAACAACGGTTGAACGTACGTGCGCAGTTCGGTCGTGACCGGCACCAGTTGGTGTGGACCTTCCTGTTCATAGCGATCCACGATGTCCGTGATCTGTTGCTCCAGGATGCGCAGCGTCGCCGGATCTACGTGGGACGAGGTGAGGGTGTTCAGCCGCTTGGCGATCTCCAGCGGGCTTTCCCACTCAACTTCGACGACCGGAGCATGTTGAGCGGCGGGGCGCGGCAGAGGAGTGAGCTCTGGTGGAACGCCGAGTCCTGTAAGGAACTCGGCGATCTTGTCGATGTTGGTGAGGCGTCGGCGTCCCGCTTCGAGCATGGAGAGGAACGCTTGGCTGAGGCCGGTTAGTTGAGCAACGTCGTCTTGGCGCAGAGATCCGTGCTGGCGAATTAGGCGGGTTACTTGACTGAAGTCCCAGGCTGCTAAGGCTTGTTGAACATCGATGTTTCGCCACACGTGTTCTGGAACGGAGGGAGTGGCTAGGGTCTCGCTGTGGGAGCGGAGACAGGCCGAGCACATCGTTCCAGAGTTGTACCGGCTTAGTTGGCAGCCGCACCGTTCACAGCGTCGCGGCGACTGCGCAAGCACTCCTACCTCCCCGGTTGAACGTGGGCGTGTTGCCCCAACTACCCCTGGTGAAACCGAAATCACTCCAGTGATATCACCTGGGCTATGTGCGCGCCGCGCGATTTCGCACCACCCTGGGGTCTCCCACAGTGCGTGGCACCGACGAACCATCCGGGAACGGATCTTTCGGGCCCGCACGCGACGCTCGCACTGTGGACTCAACTATCCCTGATCTCGCCACCGGAGTCCGAGGTGCTTTCGGCCTTACACGTACGGATGGATCAGCCCTTGACGCGGATGCCCCGGCGGCATCTGGCGGTACAGCAATCGTGCCGCGGCAGGCGCCGCCGCTTGGAGGGCCGTTGTGGTCGTTAGTTTCTCCGCCGTCGTGCTCTTCGGCGTGATCGTCTTCCTCCTCATGAAGAAGGCTGGCCTGAACGTCGCGCACGGAATCGTGTGCATCCTGTTCGGCTTCTTCCTGGCCAGCAGCTCCGCGGCACCGAGCATCAAAGAGGGCGTGCAGGGCGCGGTCGAGCTGATCGCAAAAATCGACTTCTAGGCCGACCGTCGGGGCACGGGCGAGGTTGTTGGCTCGCCTCCCTTCACCCCCCATGCCCTGGCGGTCTTTCCACCACCGGACGTGACCCGAGGACTTTCGATGATGCCGATACCCGATGTGCCTGCGCGCCGGGCGGTGACCTTTGCCACGGCTGCGGCGCTGCTGAGGACCCAACGCCTCTCACTGCCTACACCGGATGGCAAGAGCGCAGTTCACGCACGGGGGAAAGCATCGCTCGTCGGGACTCAGCAGCTCGCCCCATCCGTGGAGCAAGTGAGGCGGGAGAGCCATGGGTAGGCACAGACCTGCCCTCGATCGGCATCCGGCCCGGGACGACGCCGCCCTTCGTGGGGTGATCGAGGATGCAGCGATGGGGCGCTGGGAAGGCGCTCGCGAACTCCTGGCATCGACGGGGGCCGACTGGGACAGGCGAATCTTCCGCCTGCAGGTCCTCGCCCGTATCGGAGTACGGCTGACGTTCGCTGACACGTGGGCGCAGGCGGAGCCGCGCTCTCCGCACGCCCTGGCGCTGCTGGCCAACGTGCAGGCATTGCGGTCGATGACCGCCGGCCGGGGGCATGGCCTCAGCGAGGCGATGCGGCAGGCGTGGGATACCTGCGATGCCGCCGCTGACGCGTTGCCGAATGATCCATCCCCTTACGTTGTCATGCTCGCGTTGACGCGCTTCCATTCGCCTCCACGCGACCGTGAATGGCGCGCGACGTTAAGTCAGGTGTGGCAGCAGGCAATTGCATGCGACCCCTGGAACCGGGAAGCGCACCACGAACTGCTCACCTACCTCTTCCCTTCCTGGCATGGCACCGGCGGAGAGGTATTCCACTGGGCGCAAGAGCGGTGCGCCCACACCCCGCGAGGGCTGCCGCTGCACGTGCTGCCGCTGGTCGCTCTTGCCGAATCCCACCGTCTGCGCATGGAGGTGGACGGAGACCGTTACGGACTGACCGTTCACCCGTGGACGGACAATCCCTCGACCAGCCAGGCGTGGACGAACTGGTGGGACTGCCGGGCCCCCAAGCGGCCTCACGCCGCCTTCCACGAGGACGCCAACTACCTGGCGCACGCCTTGTCGTTCGCAGGCCGGCACTTGGAAGCCGCGGACGTCTTCGACGCCATCGGCCCGTACGCCACCGACGTGCCATGGGGCTACTGCGGCGACGCCAAGACCTTGTTCCGCCGCCATCGCGGCTGGGCGATGAAACTCGCCGAGCCCTGACCACAAGGCCCCGCCGCGGAGCTCAAACCCCAGACACAACCCAATGCACCCGACGCATTCACGATGGAGGAAGTACCCCCCATGCCCCTCGACATCCCAAGCACCACACAATCGGAAGAGGAGCGCCTCGCCGAGCTGGGCATTACCCAGACACTCGACCGCAGCATGAGCGGCAGGCAGAACTTCGCGGTCAGCTTCACGATCATCAGCATCCTCAGCGGCTGCTTGACCATGTACGCGTACGGCATGAACACCGGTGGCCCCGCGCTGATCATGTGGGGCTGGGTACTTGTCGGCCTGATGACCCTGTTCGTCGGCCTGGCCATGGCGGAGGTCTGCTCCTCCTACCCCACGTCGGCTGGCCTCTACTTCTGGGCCCACAAACTGGCCCCACGACAGTCCGCTCCAGCGTGGGCCTGGTTTACCGGATGGTTTAACACCTTGGGTCAGGTGGCGGTCACCGCGGGGATCGACTTCGGCGCCGCTTCGTTCCTGAACGCCTACCTGGACTTGCAGTTCGGCTACGCGGCCACTCCCGGGCACACGATCGTCCTGTTCGGCATCATCCTCATCTTGCACGCCCTCGTGAACACGTTCCGCGTCCGGATCGTGGGCTTCTTCAACACGGTCAGTGTCTGGTGGCACCTGATCGGCGTGGTGGTGATCGTCGGCGCCCTCCTCCTGGTCCCCGATCATCACCAGTCCCCGCAGTTCGTCTTCACCGAGTTCGTCAACAACACCGGCTGGGGCTCGGCGATCTACGTCAGCTTGATCGGCCTGCTGATGGCCCAGTACACCTTCACCGGCTACGACGCTTCCGCCCACATGACCGAGGAAACCAAGAACGCCTCCGTCGAGGGACCCCGCGGGATCATCCGGTCCATCCTGGTCTCCTGGGCCGCCGGGTTCGTACTCCTCTTCGGGCTGACCTTCGCCATCCAGTCCTACAGCGGCTCCCTCGACTCCAAGACTGGTGTGCCGCCCGCGCAGATCTTCCTGGATGCCCTCGGGGAGAGCACCGGCAAGATGATGCTGCTCATCGTCATCGGAGCCCAACTCTTCTGCGGCATGGCCAGCGTGACCGCCAACTCGCGCATGATCTACGCCTTCTCCCGTGACGGGGCCCTGCCCTTCTCCAAGACGTGGCACAAGCTGCACCCGGGAACCCGTACGCCGACCAATGCGGTCTGGCTTGCCGCCGGCGGTGCCTTCGTCCTCGGCCTTCCCTACCTGGTCAACTCGACCGCGTACGCGGCCGTCACGTCGATCGCGACGATCGGCCTGTACATCGCGTACGTCATCCCGACGCTGCTGCGGCTGCGTCAAGGCGACTCCTTCCGGCGCGGCCCGTGGCATCTCGGCCGCTGGTCCACCCCGATCGGCGTGATCGCCGTGACCTGGGTTGCGCTGATCACCGTGCTCTTCATGCTGCCCCAGGCGTCCCCAGTGACCTTGGAGACCTTCAACTACGCACCCGTCGCCGTCGGCGTAGTGGTGATCTTCGCCGGGGGCTGGTGGCTCGCCTCCGCCCGTCACTGGTTCCTCAACCCCCAACACCCGAAGCACGCCGCACAGACCAGCCCCGTCCCGCAGAACGCAGCACGGTGACAGGCCAGGGACGGGACACAGTCCATCCAGCCCGATAGCTACCCAATGGGCTCGCTGCCTGCCGCCGCCATGTCAGCGAGGAGGCAGCGAGCCCACGAACCTTCAAGCACCTGCCTCCTCCGCCGCCGGTTCTTGATCTGCAAAGGCACGCCTTCGCCGTGCCCCCGTTCACCGCCTAGTACAGAAGGGGAAATCCGTGAGCCGCATGGACGACGACGCCTGGATGGACGAACTCACTGCAGACGTCCTCGCCGAGCGGTATGGAATCTCGGTCGATTCAGTGGAGTGGGCATCGGCAGACAGCGAGTCCGTGAATCGACGTGTCCTGACCGCTGATGGCCGGCGGCTGCGGGTCGCGGAGTACGCCACGTCGGTCGACGTGAACCTGGCGCGGGCGGCATGGGACATGTCGGAGTTCTGCAGGGTCGCCGACCTTCCCGTACCGCGGGTCTGGCCTGACCGTGACGGTGACCTCGTCGCCATATCGGAGGGCAGCGCGTGGGCTGTGGCCGACGACGTTCTTGGCCGCGCGGACACGAGATCCATGACCTTGGCGTGCGCCGAGGGCATGGGCACCGTGCTGGGTCGGATGCACCGGGTCTTGGCCGCGTACCCCATGCCCGAGCTAGCGGTGCGTACAGACTGGCGCACCATGTCCCCTGATGAAGGGGTGGCCGAGTGCGCGGTCGTGCCGGAGGCGGTCCGCCAGCGGGAGCCTCGCGACCTGGCGCAGATGCGTGACCGGCTGCTCGGCCGTCAGCTGGACCTCGTCGCACATACTGATCGGCTTCGTGCCGGGCTTCCTGCGGAGTTGACGAACCAGGCGGTGCACGGGAACTTCGCCCGCACCCGCGTGTTCATGGTTGCCGACTCCGTTACCGGCATCCTCAACTTCCGTGGCGTGAACGGATCTCCCGTATGGGAGCTGGGTCGCGCTGCCTTCGACCCATGCACCGTGGCTCATGGAAACGGCTGGCAGCAGTTCGCAGTACGGATGATCGAGGCGTACCGGTCACAGAACCCCACCCTCCCGCATACCGAAGCCTGTGCTCGGGTCGCGTTGCTGGACATGCTCTACGGCTTCCACGGTGCCGCCCCCAGCGTCGAGGCGTCGTCTGAGCAATTTCACGTTGGCCTTGGGCAGTACTGGGGAGATCGGCAGGTGGCGATACGACATCTGCTCGCCAGCCTCGACGAGATCGAGGCAGCCCTGACGGACGCCAATCAGGGCCGGTAATCCATGTCCACCATCACGATGCTCAGTCCCTTCGCCTCCAGCTACAGCGACGCGGCAAGCGGTGCTGCTGATCCAGTTCACGTTGATCAATTCAGGACGAACGGCCGGGGGCGTTGTCAGTGGCTCCTGACATCCTTCACCACCACCCCACAACTCTGGGTGCAGGTGAGATCACTCAGAGTCCGTGACGTTGTCGCGAAGAGAGGCGCCCCACAGTGAAGACCTTGCCCACCGCGTTCCACGGCCTGCTCTCCACAGTGACCGACACCCACGAAGTCATCGCCGAACACCCCCGTTCCGACTCGCTCCGCACCTCGCTCTGGGAGCTTCAAGCCCCTGGCGGCACAAGGTGGTACGCCAAGCAGAACACGGGCCCCAAACTGCACCGCCGCGAGGTCGAAGCCTACGCAAAGTGGACTGCCGCCCTCGGGCAGGACCGGACTCCGACACTGGTCGCCTCTGATGCGGAGACCCGGACGGTGCTGGTCACCGCCGTACCCGGCCAGAGCTTGGACAAGCTACGACTGCCGGCCGAGCAGGAGCGGGAGGCGTATCGACAGGCTGGCGCGCTGCTGGCCCGGCTGCACGCTGCCGACCCCCGCTCCTGCCCCTCCACGGAGGCGGAGGCCGAGTGGGAAGCCGACCTTGAGAAGCTGCTGGCAGCCGCCGAGGCTTACCTCACGATCGACGACCTGAAGTTCCTCGGCGCTCTCGCCTCGAAGGCCCCGGCCGGTCTGGATGCCGTGGTGGCGCACGGGGACTACAGGCCCAGGAACTGGATGTGGGACGAGCGCGAGCAGTACCTCCGCGTCATCGACTTCGAGCGGACACAGCTTGAGCCCGCCGTGCGCAGGGACCTGAGCCGCCTGTACTACCGGGACCTCTACCAGCGGCCTGACCTCGCTGCCGCTTTCGCCAGCGGCTACGCCCGCCCGCTTACTCCCGAAGAACAGCAGGCACGCATCGCGTACGGCGTGCTGGACGCGCTGGACTCCGTACGGTTCGGCACCCAGCACCACGACCTGGAGCTCGTCGACGAAGCCCACACCATGATCATGAATCTTCGCGCCGAGCACACCCGAACCACGGTCGGGTGGTGACGCCCATGCGCCGGGAGAATCCGCGGCTCGCCAGCGACCCCGCATTCCAAGAGACCCACTTCATCACGATCGACTTCGAGGGCACGACGCCGAAGGGGGCCTCCCCGGAGCCGATCGAGGTCGCAGCCCTGGGAATTCAGCACGCGCCAGGCCAGGGCCCGGTACGCAGCGGGTTCGAGTTCCAGTCGCTGATCCGTCCACCTCTCCATGCGCCCGTCACCGCGCTCGACACGAAGCAGACCGGCATCACGTCTAGCGACGTCGCCGAGGCCCCCGGCGCCGCCACCGTGCTGCACACCCTGGACGTGGCTCTGCCGGCCCGCCCCAAGATGCTGGTGGCACACCATGCTCCGGTCGAGGCCGGGTTCATCTACCGCTACCGCGACCACTGCCCGCGCCTGGGGGACACGCGACTGATCTGCACCCGACTTCTGGCTCGTCGCGTGTGGCCCGGCCTGCCCTCCTACAGCCTCGACGCGCTGCTGGCGCACTGCGGGATCCCCCAGCCTGCACACCGGCATCGAGCGATGGACGACGTCACCGTCACCGCCGCCCTGTTCCGGGCGCTGCTCACCGACGCCACCCGCCACCACACCCTTCACACCCTCGGTGATCTCGTCCGCGCGGCCGGCATCACGCCCCGCACCGCCCGCCCCACACAGCTCGAACTGCTTTGACACACCGTGTTGTTAAGGAGAGGCCTGTGCCCGATCGCCCCGACAACCGCTCACCCCTTGCCCTATCCACCGCCCCACCGGCGCAGCGGCACAACCACGACGGCGGGACGGTGCCGTTCATGGTCACCGAATGCCAGCAGTGGCCATGGCATCCCGCTCCCGTCCCCTCCGCCCTGCCGGTCCGCCAGGCGTGGGGGTGGCTGTTCGTACCGGACGGCCGCTGTGTAGTCCTGCTCGACACCGCCTACTGGCTACCGCTGCTGCCCGGCGGGAAGATCGAACAGGCCGACGTCGGCGATCCGACCCGTGCCCTGATCCGCGAGACACGGGAAGAGGCCCAGGCCGCCCTGGCCGACCCCTGCTACCTGGGCTACGTATACGACGCCGAGGGCACAGTGTTCGGCGGCGGCGGACCGTACGCGCGGGTCCGCTATGCCGCCCGCGTCACGCACATCGCAGCCGCTGCCCCGGATCCGGCCGGGCGGAGCCTGCTGCGGCTGCTCGCCCCGCCGCGACAGGCGATCGAGCTGTTCGGCTGGGGTGAGCAGGCCCATCTCCAGGCGGAGGCCGCCGAACGTATCGCCTGCGACCGGTGGGGGCTGCGTCTCACACCGGGCGCCAAGGTCGAGGAAATCCCGGGGCAGGGGATGGCTTGGTGAACACACTGGGGGAAGCAAGTGAATCCAGTACCAGCACGGCCAAGGACGAGGGGCCGGAGCCGGTTGTCTCCGAGTCCGAGAAGCTGCTGTTCGGCGGTCCCCTGCGCTATGACCAGGGCTGGTCACGGCATGAAGACGCCCGGCTGAACATCACCTTCACCGGCATGGTCAGGCAGCTGCCGGCGCAGCTGGTGACCGTGGTCCGGTTGGCCTGGGCGGCCGACCGCAGTGCGACCTGGCAGTTGATCGGTGCCGAGCTGGGCCAGGGCCTGACCCGTATCGTCACCCTGCTCGCGGTCAACGCGGCCCTGGCACATGTGATGGCCGGTGGCTCCCTGCAGGAGCAGGCGCAGGCGGCCGCTCCGGCGCTCGTGGTCGTTGCAGTGGCCATGATGGTGGCGTCGCTGTGCCGGTCGCGCTCGACCTATGCGACGGGCCGGCTCGAGCCGAAGGTCGAGCGGAAGGCGACCGAGACCTACCTGGAGCGGGCCTGCCAGGTCGAGCTCGCGGCGATCGAGGACGACGACTTCCACCGGCTGCTGGACTCCGCGCAGCACGGAGCGATGGCCGCCCGGTTCTCCGTCCGCATGGGCACCCAGGTCATCAACGCGCTCCTCGGGTTCATCGCCGCGATCGGTGTACTGACCGTGCTCCACTGGGCGTTGATGCCCATGCTCGCGCTGATGGCGCTGCCCAGTGGCTGGTCGGCTCTGGCGACGGCCCGGCGCCGGTACTGGTTGTGGCAGACGTGGGTCCAGCACTCGAGGGCATGCTCGAAGATCTCATCGATGATCATTGATCCGAAGACGGCACCGGAGATCCGGGTGCACCAGGTTGGCCCGTTCTTGCTGGAGCACTATCGCGGCATGTCGGAGGCCGCCGAGGCGGAGAAGGAGCGGGTGGCTCGCCAGGAGGGGCGCACCGTGTTGATTGCCTCGGCATGGACCGGGCTGGCCACCGCCGCCACCTACAGTGCCCTGTTCGCACTGCTGTGGTTCGGGTTCATGGACCTTGCGGTAGCGGGCACCGCCATCATCGGCATCCGCACCGGGGCATCCAGCCTGACCACGCTGGTCAACCAGCTCAACTCCCTGAACAGCGAGATCCTTTACGTCGCCGACCTGCAGCGGCTGATCGCCGAGGCGGACCAGCGGGCCATCCCGTCCGGCGGAGTGGACCTGCCGGAGCAGGTGGATGAGATTCGCTTCGAGCAGGTGTCGTTCGCCTACCCCGGGCAGGACGGCGAGGCCTTGAAGGACGTGTCGCTGTCCATCCCCACCGGGAAGATCGTGGCACTCGTCGGCGTCAACGGCGCCGGCAAGTCGACGCTGGTCAAGCTGCTGGCCGGGCTGTATCAGCCGAGCCGTGGCCGGATCCTGTGGAATGACGTGGACGCTGCACGGGCCTCGCGGGAGCAACTGGCCTCGCGGATCGCGATGGTGGCGCAGGACTTCACCCGATGGGTGTTCACCGCCCGGGTGAACGTGGCGATCGGCCGTCCCGAACTGCCCATGGACGATGCCGGGCTGAGGCCGGCCATCGACCACGCCGGCGCCCAGGAGGTCATCGCGAAGCTGCCCCGGGGGCTCGACACCCTGCTCGGCCGAGGCTTTCGCGGTGGCGTGGAACTGTCCGGCGGACAGTGGCAGCGCCTCGGGATCGCTCGGGCAGCCCACCGGGCCGGCGAGGTCTTGATCGTGGATGAGCCCACCGCGGCCCTGGACGCCCGGGCCGAGGTGGAGGTATTCGACCAGATTCGGGCGCTCGCCGATGCTGGGCAGACCATCGTGCTTATCACCCACCGGCTGGCCTCGATACGGCACGCCGACCTCGTGCACGTCCTCGACGACGGCCGCCTCGTCGAATCCGGCAGCCCAGACGAGCTCCTCGCCCAGGACGGTTCCCTGTATGCCGAGCTCTACAACCTGCAGGCCAGCCAGTTCACCACCGAACCAAATGGGAGCGCACACGGCATACCGGCACAGAACGGGCGTGCAGCAAAGCGGAGTTCGGCGCAGGATGGTGCACGTTGAGGGCGATCGGGTCCGCCGGGAGTTTATGGCTGCACGCGGACTTCCGCTGGTACTGGGCGGGCCAGAGCGGCAGCGTGGTCGGCAGCGGTGTCACCTCGATCGGCACGTCGGTCCTCGCCGCGGTGGTCCTGCACGCCACCACGATGGACGTCGCGTTGATCGCATTCGCCGGGAAGCTGCCGCAGCTGCTGCTGTCCCTGCATGCCGGGGTGCTGGCCGACCGCTACCGCAAGAAGCCGATCATCATCAGCTGCAACGCGCTGTGCGCCGCGACCCTGGCGAGCATCCCGATCGCCCAGTGGCTCGCCAGCGTCACTATGGGCCAGCTATTCCTGGTCGCCTTCCTCGTCTCGGCGTTCAACGTGATCGGCAGCAACGCCGCGATCAGCTACCTGCCCACCCTGCTGTCCGGCGAGCAGCTCAAGGAGGGCAACTCCAAGCTCGGGGCGTCCAACTCACTCGCTGACCTGGCCGGCAACAACCTCGGCGGCCTCCTCGTCACCGCGTTCGGTGCGGCCCGCGCGATCGCCCTGGACGCCCTCTCCTATCTGCTCTCCGCCTGGTGCCTGCTGCGCGTCCGCCACCGCGAGCCCGCCCCCGAGCCGCGCCGCACCGGCGTAAGCCACTGGGCGGAGATCAGGGAGGGCCTCGACTACACCCTTACCCAACCGGTCGTGCGCGCCATCGTGCTGGCCAACTCCGCCACCTCGTTCGTCCTCGCCGCCAGCTCGGCGCTCTCGTCGCTGTATCTGCTGCGGAACCTCGCCTGGAGTCCGACCGCCCTCGGCCTCGTCATGGGCGCTGGCGGCGTGGGCGGGTTTATCGGCGCCCTCGTCTGGCGGCCGCTCGAGCGGCGCTGGGGTCCGGGACGGGTCATGCTCACCGCTCTCGCCCTCAACCCGCTCGCCCAGCTGCCACTCGTCCTGGCCGGACCGGGTCTCGCCGGGCAGCTCGCGATCGGAACGGGCATGGCCCTCCAGACCTGCGCCGCGGTGGCCCACGGCAGTCTGCAGCGCAGCGTCCGCCAGGAACTGTGCCCCGTCCACATGCAGGGCCGCGCCCAGTCCACGGGCGCGTTCCTCGCCTTCGGCCTGCGGCCCTACGCCGCGCTCATAGCGGGCGGGCTCGGCACCTGGATCGGACTGCGCCCGACTCTGACGGTGATCACGTGCGCGCTGTTCGTGCCGTTCGGGGTGCTGTGGCAGTCCCCGGTTCGTGCCCTGCGCTCCATCCCGCTGCAGGCCCCTGCTAGCGCGGAGTCCAGGAGCCTGTCATGAGCAGTGCATCAGGCGTGCAGCGCACCGTCCGCAGACACACCGTCAAGCCCAACTGGGCCGGTGCACACTGGACATCGCCGTACCTGGAGGCGGGCTGGAGTGGACGGATCACACCGAGGAAATCCAGGGAGGGCACTTCGTCGGCATCGATCCGCTCGGTGCCCGCCGCGTCATCGCGATCGACAACATAACCGGCCGGGCCGACGGCGCCGACGGCCAGATCGCCGAACTGTGGGAGGTCGAGCTCAAGACGCTTCTCCACGACCGGGTGCTTGGTGTCGATACGCGACAACGGGCACAGGGGGTTATGGGCAACTCTGTCCGCTGCTGAGATGCCGGTTGCGAGGATCAGGTACGCGGCGTGCGAGCGGTTGAACGCGATGGTCATGCCTGCGTCCACGTCGTAGCCGACGACTCGATGGCCCACGGCGAGCGGCAGTCACACGTAACCTTGGCCGGCGACGACAACATCCATGACGACTCCAATCTGGGTAAGGAGCGGCTGTGCCCCTGGTTTCGGTGGTGATGCCGGTACACAACTCGGCAGCCACGCTCGGGCCCGCGATCCGGTCGGTCCTGGCCCAGACCCACACCGATCTCGAACTGCTGATCACTGACGATGCGTCCTCAGACGACTCGATGGGCCTGCTGCGGGACTTCGCACGCCAAGATGAACGTGTCCTGGTGAAGGCGGCGCCCGAGCAGGGCGGCGCAGGCCGCGCCCGCAACCTCGCCATGGAGCGGGCCAGGGGGAGCTACGTTGCCTTTCTCGACTCCGATGACCTGTGGCTGCCCGCGAAGCTGGACCGGCAGCTCGACTTCGCGAAGGCGGACGATGCGCCGTTGACGTACACGTCCTACTACAAGATGGATGCCGACTACGCCGGTGAGGCCGCTGACTTCGTGCCCAATGGGCGGGTGGTGCAGGCGCGGGTGCATGTGGACTACTCCGCGATGCTGCGTCGGGACTACATCGGCGCTCTGACGGCCATGTATGACCGCACGGTGCTCGGCACACGGCTCATGCCGGAAATGCCGAAGCGCCAGGACTACGCGCTGTGGTTGAGCATCCTGCGGGACGGCTTCCACGCGCGGGGACTGACCGAGCCGCTGGCGGTGTACCGGGCTCACCGGGCAGGGTCGCTGTCGTCCAACAAGCTCTCGCTCATCCCCTGCAACTGGGCGTTGTATCGCGAGCACGAGCTCCTGTCGGTCCCTCGGTCGACGCGGGCGCTGGCCGGAGCCGTGTTGCAGTCGTTGCGCAACTCGCGCATCTAGATCCGTGCACGAGCCCGGGGAGCCCGGTGCGCGACCGTTTCCGGGGGTGCCCGACCGGGCCCGGCCCCGTGGCCGTGCCGCGTGCTCGGCGGCTGGACCCGAAGGGCTGGACGGACAGACGCAGGCCCGGTGTGGAGAAGCCAGCATGCTCTGCCCCGGCCTCGCAGGGGGCGGGGGCAGAGCATGGTCCAAGCAGCAGCCAGCTTGCATTGAATAGGACGTGCTTCACGCTACGGCAGGCAAGGAGACGCTCTAGGGTGCGGAGCTTCACCGGGTCGACGCAGGGGCTGATCAAGTTCCTGGAGTGTCCGGGTCACTGGTGACGCCCAGGATTTAAGGTGCTTGTTCGGGTTCGTGGCAGATGGCTCGGGTGGTCTTGGCGATGTTGCCGGCTCCGAGGATCTTCAGCGCGCCAATGGCGAGGTTGCAGAAGGTAGCCATGGCGCGGGGTGCGGTGCCTGTGTGGAAGGTGGAGGCGTCTTCGGTAAAGGTGACGTCTCGGACATGGTGACGAGGGCCGCAAAAGCTGCCGTACGGGTCGAGGCAATCCATACCGCTGTGGTGGCGCGGGCTGACCGTTTCGTTCGGACCTGCTACCCAGCGGCACTTCGGCGGGCACGTCCCACGCGATATCAGGGCGGTCGTGCCACGCCTGCTGATCGGTCCCGGACACGGCAAGCCAGCGCAGCCTCTGCTCCATCGCTGGCATTCGGGTGCTGCGGTATGTCTTCGCAAGTCGGACCATGGGGATGATCCGCAGCACCGACCACAATGCCGACATGGCACACGGACAGGCATACGCCGCGAGCGTACGCACGGAGATGTGGCACTGGTACTCACAGGACCACGCCCTCGCTGCCACGCTCTTCTCACGTAAATGCGGCGAATTGGAGAAGAACCCAGAGGAGGAGTATCAGCGCGAGCACCGCGCCTACGCTGGCGGTGACTGCTCAGCAGGTCGTGTGACCTGCCGCTGATCGGATCGTTGGTCTGTTCGTGGGCCTGTCGAAGCGTCGTCCGTCGTACGACGATCTCG
>NZ_JBFBBE010000119.1:0-27236 GCF_040682555.1 Streptomyces sp. NPDC051172 | reverse complement strand
TCGCCGGGCGCTGCCCAAAAGCAGCCGGGAACCGCCAAAAACACGGACAGGTCAGGCACTTGACCGGCCCCGTTCCTTCAGGGATGAATGTTTACGTCTCGGCTCCGGGGATAAGGTCGGCAGGGGCACGGCATTGTGCTGGCTCAAAGCGACCGGAGCAGGGTCGCCTTCCGCTGTGCCGACGAACCGGAAACCGACGCCCCGCACGGTCTCGATCCATGTCCGGCAACCCATCTTGCTGCGCAGCGAGTTGACGTGGGTGTCGATGGTACGCATGGCGCGGGAGGGAACCGCGTGTGCCGCCCCATTGCCCCAGATGTCCGCCATAATCTGCTCCCGACGGATCACTTGCCTTGGGCGGCTGGCGAGGTGATGAAGGAGATCGAACTCCTTGCGGGTGAGTCTGATGTGCTTCCCGCTCACACTCACCTCGCGGGTGCTCAGGTCGATTCTCAGCGGGCCGCTCTGCAGGACGTCGTCGGGCGGGGTCGGTGGCGTCGTGGTTGTCGCGTCTCCTGTCGTGGCTGCGATCTCGGTGAGGAGTACACGAATGGTAGCGGTGAGGCACTCGTACGGGGGGAAGTCGGCTTCGATGCCTCCCGTATGGTCCTGTTCCGTGCCCCGGCAATCGATCGCGACGAGCGTGACACCGGTGCCGGACCGGAGCATGCGACCGGCCTCCACCTCGTCGAGGCTACGCAGTTTCACATCCAGATACAGAGGACGCGCGCCCTCCGAGTGGGCGACTGATTCGGCTCCGCTCGCGATGGCGACTGCATTCGGGCTGGCGCATGTCAAACCGTTGTGCATCTGCACCACCAAAAAATTCATTTCTCTCTCCCGGAACAAGACTCACTGAGATTTGCGCATGTGTGGGGCCATATGCTGACGTGCTCGTCCAGTTCATAGCGAAAGTCATACAACGGGGGTTTTCGAATTTAGTGGGGGTGTGACTCTCGTCTGCTCCGCCGGGTGGTCGCGCAGCGTGAGCGTAGACGCTGGTTCCCTCGGTTCCTGAAGCCGAAGGCGTTGCGCGCTTCGGACTTGATGAGGCGGTTGTTGCCTTCGGAGGCGGCGTTGGTGATGCCGGTGGTCAGGTAGGTCTCGATGCCGGGCCACCACTGCTCGACGGTCTCGGCGAGGGTGACGAGTTCGGGCAGGTGGGCGTGGTCGGCGACGTGGGCGAAGAAGCGGTGGCGGGCGGCGGAGATCGTGGAGTGGTCGGGGGTGATGTGGGTGCGGCTGACGGCCAGGTGGAGGAGGTCGCGCAGGAGTTCCTTGGCCTGCCAGGCCGCGTGGATCTGTCGGCCGTAGGTGCCCATGTACCCCAACTCGGTCTTGAGGAGGGCATGTTGGTCTTCGGTGAGGTCCTCTTTGTTGCGGCGCAGGAGTTTGCGGACGGTGTAGATGCTGTCGCCCTTGCGGGCCCGGCGGCCGTGTTGCTTCCAGGTGAGGCGTCGGCGCAGGTCGGCGAGGTGGCGCTGGGCGAGTTGCACGATGTGGAAGCAGTCGACGACCACGGCCGCGTGGGGCAGGGCGCGGGTCACGGCGGCGCGGAAGGTGGCGCACAGGTCGATGGCGACGTAGCGGACCTGCTCGCGCCAGGATGCGGGCTGGGCGGTGAGCCAGTCGGCGACCGAGGTGGCGTTGCGGCCCTCGACCTGGCCGAACAGCCCTTGTCCGCCGATCGCGTCGACGAAGCCGATGTGCCAGCAGTAGTCCCTTTTTGCTGCTCATTTCTGTTGCGACTGGCTGACCCTCGGCCCCGCCCAACGTCGCTTCCGTTGAGTGATCTTGGTGCGGTAGGGTCCTCGGCTTGTGGCACGTGATCACATAGCCGGGGAGGGGTTCCCGGAGCGGGTGCGGATGGGGCTGCTGTCGCGGACTTTCACGCCGGCGCTGGTGCACCAGGCGGTGGAGGAGACCGGGGCGCGCGAGGAGCGCACCAAGGCTCTGCCGTCGACGTTGATGGTGCATTTCACCCTCACGATGTGGCTGTTCACCGGGCATGGTTACGGGTCGGTGCTGCGGGAGTTGCTGGAGGACTTCCCCTTTCGGGCCGGGGAGCGGTGGACGCGTCCGGCGCGTTCGGGGTCGGTCACCAAGGCGCGCGCGAGGCTCGGGGCCGCCCCGTTGCGCTGGCTGTTCGGCCAGGTGGCGGGGGTGCAGGGGGCGCCGGCCACGCCGGGAGTGTTCTGGCGGGGTCTGCGTCTGCTGTCGATGGACGGCACCGTCTTCGATGTCCCGGACAGCGACGCCAACGCGGCGGCCTACACGCGCAGTTCGAACGGTGGGCGCCCCGCTCCCTATCCGCAGGTGCGGCTGCTGGCTCTGGTCGAGTGCGGCACTCGCGCGCTGGTCGGGGCGGTCTTCGACTCCTTCGCCGTCGGCGAGCGCACCCTGGCTCACCGGATGCTGCACCACCTGCACGCCGGCGTGCTGCTGATGGCCGACCGGGGCTTTCCCGCCTACGACTTGTGGCGCCGGGCCACCGATACCGGTGCGCAGTTGCTGTGGCGCGTCTCGGACTCCTTCACCCTGCCCGTTCTCGAGGTGCTGCCGGACGGCACCTACCTGTCCGTCCTGCGCGGACGCCGCCGGGGCGAGACGATGACCGTGCGCGTCATCGAGTACACCGTCACCCGCACCACCACGGGCGAAGACGGCGCGAGCACGCCGGCCTCGGAGCTGTTCTGCCTGATCACCACCCTGCTCGATGCCGGGCAGGCGCCGGCCGCCGAACTCGCCGAGCTGTACGCGGCGAGATGGACCAGCGAAACGATCTACCGCCATATCAAGATCGAACAACGCGGCGGGCGCACCGCCGTCCTGCGCTCCAACAGCCCCGCCATGGTCGAGCAGGAACTGTGGGCCATGCTCTGCGTCTACCAGGCCACCCGCCAACTGATCACCGACATCGCCCACTTGAATCGCCTCCCACCTGCGCAGATCAGCTTCAAACAGGTCCAGGACGCCGCCCGACGCACCGTCGGCGGCAGCTTTTCCCCCTCGCCGCCTGGCCGCCAAGACCCGTGAGGTGATGGCCGACCTGGCCCAGGCCGCCTACGACCCCGCCCCGGACGTGCCGCCCCACGCGCCGCCAAACGCTCCGGCACCGGCTACCGAACCCTGCGACCCGGCGAGCCCGCCACCACCCGCGTCACCTACACCATCAACCTCATGCCCCTCGACACAGGCCCACGAGGTGACCAACTCTCACAAGCCGCTTAAGAAGCGACGTTGCGGCCCCGCCGGGCCCCGCCGAGTGATTCAGGGTGGCAGGGCCGAGGCGCGCCTGAAATTTCCTCCCGCCCGATTTTCATATCAAGCGCTTCGCGCGTACCTGGACGATGCCGGCGGGGCACTCCTTTCTCAGCGGGCCAGTCGCATGACTATCAGGGCTCCAGCGGAATGCGTTGAAATTACCCGCAGGCCGATGGACTTGGCGAGCGCGGTG
The DNA here is from genome assembly GCF_040682555.1 of Streptomyces sp. NPDC051172. Taxonomy (NCBI): domain Bacteria; kingdom Bacillati; phylum Actinomycetota; class Actinomycetes; order Kitasatosporales; family Streptomycetaceae; genus Streptomyces; species Streptomyces sp. NPDC051172. The sequence continues at coordinate 23,779 of NZ_JBFBBE010000119.1, read as the reverse complement.
AGTTCCGGTACGCCGCGCTCGCGGCCGCCATAGTAGGCGAGCATGCGCAGATCCATGTCCGTGATACGAGATTCCACATCGGGGCCGGCCCATTCTGCTACGAACACAGATCCAGCCGGGCCCGCCGCCTGCGCGCATCGCCTCAGAATCTTCCGGGCGGAGGTGTCGTCCCAGTCATGGAGGATTGTCGACAGCAGGTATGAGTCCGCTCCCGCAGGCAGTTCGTCGAAGAAGTCGCCGACGATTGCGGAGGCTCGGTCGGCCAGCCCGTTTTCCGTGAATCGTGCCGTAGCCTCCTTGACCGCCTCGGACTGGTCGAGGACCGTACCTCGCAGGTGGGGATATTCGGCCAGGATGGCCGACAATGAGCGGCCGTTGCCACCCCCCACGTCTATCAGGTGGGTGAACGTCCCCCAGTCGTATGCGGATACGAGGGCATCGGCGGAGAGGGAGGAGTAGGTGGCCATCTGATGGTTGAAGGTCGCGGCCAGGCCTGGGTGGGCAGCCAGGTCCTCCCAGAAATCGGCGCCGTACAGAAGGGGGAACGCTGCCTTGCCTGTGCGCACGCTGTGCAGCAGGTGGATGAGGGACAGATCCGCACGCCCGAGCGGACCCTCGATGTCCAGAGAGCTACGTAGCGATGAGGGGTGATCTGAGCGAAGTGCCTCGCCGGTGGAAGTGAGGTGAAAGCGCTGTGCTTCGTCTTGCTGGACAACCCCCACTTGTTGCAGGTGTTGAAGCAGCCGGCCCAGCACCTCCGAGTCGACTCCCAGGACGTTTGCCAGTTCGGCCGAGTTCTGCCGACCTTCCGTTAAGTGGTCCGCGAGATGCAGTGTCGCCGCGACTCGGACAGCCATAGGAGTGGTCAGATCGGACAAAGCGCGCAATCCATTTGCTGAAAGCGCATACTGGTCGGCGGTCACACCCGGCTCCCTTCGGTGGAGTGCCCCTGTTCGCGATCAGCATGGCTGGACTTCCTCCAGCTTTCAACGGTGTCTCGATGTCGCTGCGTTAAAGCTATGACAAATCTGCACGTCAGGTGCCGCTCGCAGATGCGGATGTGGCCATTTCGTGTGTGTCGCTGCGTGCCCTGCGTTTGCAAGTTCCCTTGACGCAAAATTCACCATCATCTGTCCAAGCGCTACTTGAGGGAGGCTGCCGGATCCTCCTACTGTGAGCGATGTCCAACGGCATCGTATTCACCCATCCCCCTCCTCGATCGAACTATTTCGGTAATCGGCGGTCGTGTTTCATGTGTGGGGTCGGACTTCAGTCCGAATTCAGGATGATCTGCCATTGCTGGAGAGGCGTATTGATGGACGTAGGTATACTCTTTGATCTGCGTAATCCGGCGCAATGGGAACGACCATGGGGTGCTCATTACGCTCGATCTCTGGAACTGTGCGAAGAAGCGGACCGGCTCGGTGCCGGCGGTCTTTGGTTCACCGAGCACCACGCGTTCGAGGACGGCTATCTACCCCAGCCCTTGACATTCGCCGCGGCTGCTGCGGCGCGCACGCGTCGCGTGCGGATCGGAACGTCCGTCGTGCTGCCTGCGCTGCGGAAGCCAGCACAGTTGGCAGAGGAAGCCGCCCTGGTCGACCTCATCAGCGGAGGTCGGCTGGAACTGGGGCTCGGCGCGGGATACCGCCTCCCGGAGTACCGTCTCTTCGGAGCAGACTTCACCAAGCGTTTCACGACCACGGAATACACCATCCGGGAGATGCGCCGGCTGTGGGCGGAGCGAGAGGTCACCCCGGTGCCGCTCCAGGAACCGGTGCCTCTGTGGGGCGGTTTCTACGGGCCGCGGGGTGCGCGCATGGCGGGCCGCCTGGGTATCGGACTGCTCCACGCGTCTGCATCCGTGTACGAGCACTACGTGGCCGGCCTTCAGGAGGGGGGCCACAGCACGGCTGACGCGAGGGTCTCCGAGGTTGTGCCGATCATGCTGGCGGACGATCCGGAGGAGGCCTGGCAGCGGGTCGCTCCACACCTCGCGCATCAGATGAACAGCTATCGGGCGGCTGCGGTGGAGGGCACCGGGGCCGTACCCCCACCGCCGATCCGGCCGGAGGAACTGATCCGGGGAGTCAACCCCGACGGCCCATGGGGAGTGCTCGAAATCCTCACCCCGGACGCCGCCGCCGAACGTATCCGCCGGACCATGCGGGATCTTCCCGTTCGTCACCTCATCTTCTGGGCGAGCATCGCCGCCATGCCGGACGACCTGGTCGTCCGCAACATCGAGCTGCTGTGCGAGAAGTTGGCCCCCCTGCTTCGCTGAACCGACCCATCTGGAGTGGAAGATGTCCCAGTCCACCGACCCCGGCCCGCTTCCCGTCCTCGACCGCGCCGATGTTGAATCGGTACTCGTCACCGTGCTCGTCACCAAGGAACCTGAGCACCAGGCGGCTCTGGCCGAGACCGTGACCTTCTTCTGGAACAAGGCCGACCGGCCCGACGAACTGCTCTCCGTCACCTGCTACACCAGCACGGACGGCCGCTCGGTTCTGACCTACGCACAGTGGTCCTCGGACGCGGCACTTCGGGCGTGGCTCGACGGCGGCTCAGGCGCCGGCAGCACGGTCCTGCCCGACATCCGTCCCGACGTGGAGGTCACCGGGCCCACCCCGTACCGGCTGACGCAGGTGGTACGAGGCAGTGCCGTCACCGATCCCGACGTCGTCCCCACCTGCTTCCCCGTGGCGTTCTTCGAGATGCCCGACGCCGACGAGGCGCGGAAGTGGATCGACAACCTCCTGGAAGCGGAAGGGGAGACCGGAGGCCGAGCGCGTTCCTATCCCGGCGGCATAGCCGCCAACATCCACCTTTCCGTAGAAGGAACCAGCGTCATGATCTTTTCCGAATGGGTTTCGGAGAAGTACTTCGCAGACCATCTGAGCGAGGTCATCGAGCCGGTCCTCGACGAGGTCGGGGACCGAGGCACCGACGCCGCCCCCACCTACCGCCACCATCGCAGCCCTGTCCGACCCCGTGGCTGAGAGATAGGAGACAGGCATGCACAGCACGCTGATCGTCGCCAGGATGGACCCGGCGTCGACACCGGAAGTGGCCGCCCTCTTCGAGGCGTTCGACGCCACGGACATGCCGCGGCGCATGGGAACGATCCGCAGGCAGCTCTTCTTCTACAAGGGCCTCTACTTCCACCAGCAGGACTTCGCGACCGAAGCGGGCGGCGAGGCGATCGAGGCGGCCAAGACCGACCCGAGGTTCCAGCGCATCAGCGCGGACCTCAAGCCCTACATCGAGGCGTACGACCCGGCGTGGCGTACCCCCTCCGACGCGATGGCCACCCGGTTCTACGACTGGCGGCGGCCGGCGTGAGGTCCTCCGGTCAGGACGCGGCAATCCCGACGAGAGATGAGGTTCGATGACCCGTCGTGTAGTGATCACCGGCATCGGTGTCCTGGCACCGGGAGGAGCGGGAACCAAGGATTTCTGGAACCTGCTGACCGAGGGCAGGACCGCGACGAGGACGCTCACGGCGTTCGACCCCTCGCCGTACCGGTCTCGCGTCGCGGCCGAGGTGGACTTCGTCCCGGGCTACTTCGGACTCCGTCCTCCTGAGATACGTCGCATGGACCGGGCCGCGCAATTCGCCGTCGTCGCCACCAGGGAGGCGATCGTCGACAGCGGGCTGGAGATGGACGACGTCGATCCGCATCGCGTCGGGGTGACGATCGGCAGTGCCGTGGGTGCCACGGTTGGCCTGGAGAACGAGTACCGGGTCGCCAGCGACGACGGCCGGCTCCATCTCGTCGACCACACCCACGTCGCGAAGCACCTGTACGGCTATCTCGTGCCCAGCTCCTTCGCGACCGAGGTCGCCTGGTCGTCCGGGGCCGAGGGACCGAGCACGGTCGTCTCCACCGGCTGCACCTCCGGCATCGACTCCGTGGGGCATGCCGTCGAGATGATCCGCGAAGGCTACGCCGACATCATGATCACCGGGGCGACGGAGGCCCCGATCTCACCGATCACCGTGGCATGCTTCGACGCGATCAAGGCGACCAGCACCTACAACGACGACCCCGCCCACGCCTCACGGCCGTACGACGCCACCCGCAACGGGTTCGTCCTCGGTGAGGGAGCGGCCGGATTCGTCCTGGAGGAGTTGGAGAGTGCCAGCCGCCGCGGCGCCCACATCTACGCGGAGATCGTCGGCTACGCCACGAGGTGCAACGCCTACCACATGACCGGTCTGCGGGCCGACGGCGTGGAGATGGCCGAGGCCATCCGCTCGGCCCTGGACGAGGCGAGGCTCGACCCGACCGCCGTCGACTACGTCAACGCCCACGGCTCGGGCACCAAACAGAACGACCGGCATGAGACGGCCGCGTTCAAGTCATCCCTCGGCGCGCACGCCTACGACATTCCGGTCAGCTCGATCAAATCGATGATCGGGCACTCGCTCGGCGCCATCGGTTCCATCGAGATCGCCGCGTCCGCGCTCGCCATCGACAACAACGTGGTGCCGCCCACGGCCAATCTGCACCACCAGGACCCGGATCTCGACCTGGACTATGTGCCGCTCATCGCACGCGAGTGGACGACCGACACCGTACTCACCGTCGGCAGCGGCTTCGGCGGCTTCCAGAGCGCCATGGTGCTCACGCGCCCCACGGGGAGGACGGCATGAGCGAGGCAGTGGTGACAGGCATCGGAGTCACGGCCCCCAACGGGCTCGGCACCGAGGAGTTCTGGCAGGCGACCTTGTCCGGCGTCAGCGGCATCGCCGAGATCCAGCGCTTCGACGCCGGCGGCTACCCGGCGCGGCTCGCCGGAGAGGTGCCGGGTTTCGAAGCCAAGGAGCATCTGTCCGGGCGGCTCATCCCGCAGACGGACCACATGACGAGGCTCGCGCTGGTGGCCGCGGACTGGGCGATCGCCGACTCCGGCACCACGCCTTCGGCTCTCGGCGACTACGACGCCGGTGTGGTGACCGCCAGTTCCAGTGGCGGTTTCGAGTTCGGCCAGCGTGAGCTGCAGAACCTCTGGGCCCACGGCAGCAAACACGTCAGCGCCTACCAGTCGTACGCGTGGTTCTATGCCGTCAACACCGGTCAGATCTCCATCAGGCACGGCATGCGCGGCGCCAGCGGAGTGGTCGTCAGCGACCAGGCCGGCGGGCTGGACGCCCTAGCCCAGGCGCGTCGGCTGATCCGCAAGGGCAGCAAATACGTCGTGTCGGGCGGCATCGACGGTTCGCTCTGCCCCTGGGGATGGACCGCGCAGCTCGCCTCCGACGCACTCAGCACACGAACCGACGTCGACCGCGCGTACCTGCCCTTCGACAGCGAGGCGTGCGGCTTCGTCCCGGGCGAGGGCGGGGCGCTGGTGGTCGTCGAGGACGCTGCCCATGCTCGCGATCGGGGCGCGCCCCGCATCTACGGCAGCATCGCCGGCTACGGCACCACCATGGACCCCGCGCCCGGCACCGGTCGTCCGCCCGGTCTGGAGCGGGCCGTACGCCTCGCTCTGGCCGAGGCAGGGGCGGAGCCCGGCGAGATCGATGTGGTCTTCGCGGACGCGTCCGGCGTACCGGCCCTGGACCGGATCGAGGCCGAGGCGATCCGCGCCGTCTTCGGGCCCGGCGCGGTGCCCGTGACCGCGCCCAAGACGATGACGGGGCGCCTGTACTCCGGCGCGGCCTCGTTGGACGTGACCATGGCGCTGCTGGCGATCCGGGACAGCACGATCCCACCGACCGTCAACGTGCGTCCGGACCACGCACACGGTCTCGACCTTGTCGTGGACACACCTCGCTCCGCGACCGTGCGCACCGCACTCGTCATCGCCCGCGGATACGGCGGCTTCAACTCCGCGATGGTGATCCGCGAAGCCCCGTAGGCACTGCCCGGCAGGCGGGCCCACCCCCCGTCGATCCCGACGGAAAAGTCCACAAAACAGGAACAGGAAAGAGGACGACACACCATGAGCGCTGACGTGTTCACCATCGACATGCTCCGCCGCATCCTGCTCGAAGGCGCCGGCGCCGACGACGAGACGGCGGTCACCGGTGACATCTCCGAGATGTCGTTCGAGGAACTCGGCTACGACTCGCTGGCGGCGCTGGAGACCGGCGCACGCATCGGACGGGAGTACGGACTCGAACTGGAGGACTCCACGATCCTGGACGCCGCCACCCTCGGCGAGTTGGTGACCTCGGTGAACCAGCAGATCCAGGCACTCGGGAAGGTCTGACCCGCTCTCTCGTCGGACGCCGTCGGGCGCATCGCCGTCGGCTCCCCGGAAACACCCCATGGAGAAACCATGACCAACGCACCACGTCCCGTCGCCCTTGTCACGGGTGCCACCAGCGGCATCGGCCTGGCCGTCACCCGCGTCCTCGGCACGGCTGGATACCGGGTGTTCATCTGTTCCCGAACCCAGGAATCGGTGGCCGCCACCGTCAAGTCGCTCTCCGCCGAGGGGCTGGAGGCCGAGGGCTCTGCCTGTGACGTCAGGTCGCCTTCGGACGTGCGGGACTTCGTGGCCGCCGCCGTGGACCGCTTCGGCACCGTCGACGTGCTGGTCAACAACGCCGGCCGCAGCGGCGGCGGAGTCACCGCCGAACTCTCGGACGAACTGTGGGCGGATGTCATCGACACCAACCTCAACAGTGTCTTCCGGATGACCCGCGAGGTGTTGACGCGGGGAGGCATGCGCGACAAGAACCGCGGGCGCGTCATCAACATCGCCTCCACCGCGGGTAAGCAGGGCGTGGTGCTCGCCGCGCCCTACTCCGCCTCCAAGCATGGGGTCGTGGGCTTCACCAAGGCCCTGGGCAACGAACTGGCCCCCACCGGCATCACCGTCAACGCCGTCTGCCCCGGCTATGTCGAGACACCGATGGCGCAGCGGGTCCGCCAGGGGTATGCCGCGGCGTACGACACCACGGAGGAGGCCGTCCTGGAGCGGTTCCAGGCGAAGATCCCCCTGGGCCGCTACTCGACCCCCGAGGAGGTGGCCGGCCTAGTCGGCTACCTCACGTCGGAAGCCGCGGCCTCGATCACCGCTCAGGCCATCAACGTCTGCGGTGGCCTCGGGAACTTCTGATCGTCCTCGCCGAACCACTACCGGCACGGGCGCCGCACGCCGACCCGACACCGTCGGCCCGCCCATGCCCCCACCTTCACCCGAGGGAGATCAGCCATGACCACGACCGCGTTCCTCTTCCCCGGCCAAGGCTCGCAACGGATTGGTATGGGGCTGGAACTCGCCCGGCAGTGGCCATACCTGGTGGAAACCTACTACGAGAAAGCGGACTCCGTCCTCGGCATCCCGCTGTCCAAGCTGTGCTGGGAAGGCCCTGCAGACGCCCTGAAGGAGATGCCGATCACCCAGCCGGTGGTGCTTCTGACCAGCGTGGCCGCATGGGACGTAATGACCCTGCACGGCATCGTGCCCAAGGCCCTGGCCGGGCACAGTCTGGGCGAGTTCACCGCCCTGGTCGCGGCGGGCGTACTACGATGGGACGACGCGCTGAAGTTGGTGCGGGTCCGCGGCGAACTGATGGACCGGGTCTGTGCCGAGGTACCGGGCAGGATGGCCGCGGTGGTGGGCCTGGAACTGCCGGTGGTCGAGGACCTGTGTGCCAGGGCCGCGGCCGAGACCGGCGAGACCGTGTCGGTGGCCAACGAGAACGCGCCGACCCAGGTCGTGGTGTCCGGCGAGACGTCCGCGGTGGACCGCCTGCTCGCCCTGGTCCGCTCCGCCGGCGCGGACCGCATCGTGATCTTGGAGATCGGCGGCCCCGCCCACTGCAGTCTGATGGGCGGTGTCCAGGGCGAGTTCGCCTCGGCACTGGACGAGGTGGAGTTCCGGGACCCGGTGGTCCCCGTCTATTCCGGGACGACCGGAGCGCCCGTCACCGGTGGCGCCCACGCTCGCGAATGCCTGGCTGGTCAACTCACCGGGCGAGTGCGCTGGACAACGGTGATGTCACGGATGGCGGCCGACGGATTCGACCGTTTCGTCGAGATCGGCCCCGGCAAGGTGCTGGGCGGCCTGTGCCGCCGCATCGTTCCCGAGGCGACCGTCCACCGTACGAACGACGTGACACAACTGAAGGCGGCCGTGAACGCCTGTCTGAAGCCTTGACCCCTGAGCGCGCCGCGTAAAGCGATCCCGCGGGGCCCGGACGAGAAGGCGACCGAGGCGCAGCACGCGGAGGATGTGATCACCGGCCGGGGCACGGTGGAGGACCGTACGGTCGTCGTCCACGCCCATGACGTCCGCATCCTTCCGGCTACGGCAGCACCGTCCGGCGCACCACCACGGCGAGCGAGTGATCCGGCAGATCGGCGTGGCGCTCGGCCCGTGCGCGGGAGGTGCCGCGAGCACGGCGATGTCCGGCCGACCCGCACTTCGTCCCGCTGACTCGATGGCAGGAGTTCCAGTCATGGCACCACGTCCTTTCGCGTTTCTGCTGCCCGGACAGGGAGCGCAACATCCGCGTATGGCGGTGGGACTCTACGAGAGCGAGCCCGATTTCGCCGCGATCGTGGACGAGTTCTTCGAAATGATGGGTCCCGAAGGAAAGGAGACCAGGAGCGACTGGCTGAGCGAATCGCCCCGGTTGCCCGTCGATTCGGGTCGGCGGGCCCAACCTCTGCTGTTCGTCATCGGCTACGCGGTCGGACGGCTGCTGTGCGACCGGGGCGTACGGCCTTCGGTGCTGCTCGGTCACAGTGTGGGGGAACTCGCCGCGGCCACGCTGGCGGGTGTCTTCGACCTGGAGGCCGCTGCGCGGATCATGTCGGCGCGGTGTCGTGCGCTGGACGCCGCCCCGCCCGGTGGCCTGCTGGCCGTCGCCGCGCCGTACGGCCAGGTGCTGGATCTGCTGGGAGCGCGATGCGCGGCCGAGGGGGTGGCGGTCGGCGCGGTCAACGCGCCCCGGCAGACCGTCCTCGCCGGCCCCGCCGGGGAACTGGCCCGAGTGGAGAAGGACCTGACCGCCCAGGGGCTGACGAGCCGTCGGGTCCGGGCGGTGGAGCCGTTCCACTCGCCGGTCATGGACGAGGTGGCGCGCCAGTTCGAGAAAGCTGTGGCGCGGGAGAGTCTCGGGCTGCCGAGAATTCCGGTCCAGTCGTCCAGGACCGCGCGACCGGTTGGACCGGAGGAAGCCGTGGACCCCGCCTTCTGGGCCCGCCAGCTGGCCGAGCCGGTGCTGTTCTGGCCGGCGCTCGCCAACCTGTTGGACGAGGGACCTCGCACGGTGGTGGAGACCGGCCCCGGCCGCTCTCTGTCGGCTCCCGCGCTGCGGCATGCCGCGGTGCGGGAGGGGCGGAGCGAGGTCGTACACGTCCTGCCCGATGAACGTGGCGACGCGGGCCGAATGTGGCGGGAAGCACTCGAACGTCTGTTGGCCATGAATGCCCGCACACATAGATGACACAGAGTTGATATTCCTCTGTGAATCCCTTCTTGACGCAAGTCGACGGCCTCGGGAAAGCTTTGATCATCCCCGCGAGAAACCTTCCGTCGCATCATTCTGCGCGAATTCAGTAATCCAACCGAGCTGCGAGGGTCCTGTGGATGCTTCAGTAATTGTGGTGGGAGCCGGTCCGTCCGGGCTCATGCTCGCCGGTGAACTGCGACTGGCCGGGTCGAGTGTCATCGTCCTGGAGCGTTTGGCCCAGCCCTCCGGTGAGTCGCGCGGGCTCGGCTTCACCGCACGGACCATGGAGGTCTTCGACCAGCGTGGGCTGCTGCCCCGGTTCGGGGAGATCGAGACCGGCACCATGGGGCACTTCGGTGGACTACCGCTGGATCTCGGATGCCTGGACGGACGGCACGAGGCGGCCAAGGTCGTCCAGCAGTCGGTCACCGAACGAGTGCTGGAGTCCTGGGCCACCGAGCTGGGTGCCGACATCCGGCGTAGGCACGAGTTCCTCGAACTCGACGACCTGACGGACTCGGTGGTGGTGCGGGTGCGCGGCCCGGAGGGCGAACACGTCCTGCGCGCCTCCTATCTTGTGGGGTGCGACGGTGGCCGCGGCAGGGTGCGCAAAGCCGCTGGATTTGACTTCCCCGGCAGCGAGGCGACCGCCGAACTGCTGCTCGCGGACATCCGCGGCGTCGAGGTGCCCCGGCGGGTGGCGGGATCGTCCGTCCGTGGCGGGATGGCCATGTCCGCCCCGATGGGCGGCGGGGTCAGCAGGGTCATCCTCAGCGAGCGGGGCGCTCCCTTGCGGAGCCGGACGCGGCGCCCCGAGTTCAGTGAGGTCGCCGACGCCTGGAAACGTCTGACAGGCGTGGACATATCGGATGGGGAACCGGTCTGGGTGAGCGCCTTCACGGACGCGGCCCGCCAGGTGACCCAGTACCGGCGCGGCCGGGTGCTGCTCGCAGGGGACGCCGCCCACATCCACCTGCCGGCCGGCGGACAGGGCATGAACACCAGCATCCAGGACTCGGTGAACCTCGGCTGGAAGCTCGCCGCCGTGGTCCGCGGCACCGCCCCCGAGCACCTGCTCGACACCTACCACGAGGAGCGCCATCCGGTCGGCCGACGGCTGCTGACCAATGCGCGCGCCCAGGGGCTGCTGATCCTCGGCGGCGACGACATGCAGCCCCTGCGTGACGTCCTGTCGGAACTGATGGACCACGAGGAGGTGCGCCGGCATCTCGCCGCCATGGTCAGTGGCCTGGAGATCCGCTACGACATGGGCGGGGGCAGCCACCCTCTCCTCGGCCTGCGGATGCCGCACCTCGACCTCACCGTGGGCACCCGCGGCACCGGAAGCACCGAACTGCTCCGGCCGGGGCGGGGCGTGCTGCTGGACCTCACCGGCAACGATCACCTCCGCCGCAGAGCCGGCGGCTGGGCGGCCCGCATCGACATCGTCACGGCCGACGCATCCGCACTGCCCGACAACAGTCCCCTCGCCGGCACTTCGGCACTCCTGCTGCGGCCCGACGGCCACATCTGCTGGACCGCGCCGGGCTCGCACACGGACCTGCGCTCCGCACTGGCGCGCTGGTTCGGCCCGCCGGCAGCCGGCATGCCGGGCCCGACCCGTCCCTCGTGACCACAGCTCTCACGTGCCCGGCCCGTGAGGCCGCACACCCGCTCCCTGTACGAAAGGACATGACGATGGACGACGGAAAGCTCCGCGAGGTGGAACACGACATCACCGTCGCGGCGCCCGCGGCGGAGGTGTACCGCCTCATCGCGGAGGTCGAGAACTGGCCGCAGTTGTTTCCGCCGACCGTCCACGCGGAGTCCGAGAAGCTCTCCGGTGGCGAAGAGCGCGTCCGCATCTGGGCCACCGCGAACGGCGAGGCCAAGCACTGGACGTCCCACCGCACCCTCGACCCGGCCAGCCTGCGTATCGAGTTCGGCCAAGAGGTCTCCAGCGACCCGGTCGCCACCATGGGGGGCACGTGGATCATCGAGCCGCTCGGCGAGACCGAGTCCCGGGTACGGCTGCTGCACCACTACCGCGCAGTCGACGACGACCCGGAGAAACTCGCCTGGATCGACCGCGCGGTCGACACGAACAGCCGTTCCGAGTTGGGCGCTCTCAAACGCAACGCGGAACTGCTGGTGTCCGGTGAACGGACCGCGGACGACAGCGACGCACCCCTCTCACCCGTCCTGTCCTTCGAGGACGGCGTGCGGATCGACGGCTCGGTGAAGGACGTCTACGACTTCCTCAACGAGGCCCGGTCGTGGACGGACCGGCTGCCGCACGTGGCGCGGGTGCGGCTCACCGAGACGGTCCCGGGACTCCAGGTGCTCAACATGGACACGCTCACCAAGAGCGGGGAGTCCCATACCACCGAGTCCATCCGTGTCTGCCTTCCGCATCAGCGCATCGCCTACAAGCAGACCACGCTGCCCCCGCTGATGCTGCTGCACACCGGCCAGTGGCGGCTCTCCGAGGACGACAGCGGGGTGACCACGGCCGTCTCCCAGCACACCGTCGTCATCAACATAGAGCGCATCACCGAGCTGCTGGGCCCCGACGCCGACCTGGCACGGGCCCGCACCGTCATCCGCGACGCGCTCGGCACCAACAGCAGGGCGACCCTGGCACTGGCCAAGCAGTTCGCAGAGGCGCGGCGCTGACATGACCGCCGAAGCGCAGGACACGGACGTCATCGTGGTCGGTGCCGGTCCGGTCGGCCTCTTCCTGGCCGGGGACCTGCGGGCCCGGGGTACCCGGGTGACGGTGCTGGAGCGGCTGGACCGGCCCACCACCGAGTCCCGGGCATCCACCCTGCACGCCCGCACGATGGAGATCCTCGCGGAGCGGGGACTCCTGGAGCGCTTCGGCGAACTGCCCGGCGGTGGTACGGGGCATTTCGGCGGCATCCCCCTCGACCTCACCGCGGCCGACCCCGGCCACCCCCTCGCCGGCCAGTGGAAGTGTCCCCAGACCCGGATCGAGGCGGTGCTCCACCAGTGGGCCACCGACCTCGGCGCCCGGGTACTGCGTGGCCACACCGTCGACGGGTTGCTCCAGGAAGAGCACCGCGTACGTGTCACCGCCCGGACGGCGGACGGGGCGGTGCGCACGTTCACCGCCACCCACCTGGTCGGGTGCGACGGCGAGGACAGCGCCGTCCGCCGCCTCGCCGGCTTCGAGCTGGGCGGACATGCCGCGACCGTCGAGATGCTCCGCGCCGACGTGGCCGGGCTCGACATCCCCGACCGCCGCTTCGAGCGGCACCCGGAGGGAATGGCGACGTCGTACCGGTGGCCGGACGGAACGACGAGGGTGATGGTGCACCTCCACGGCCACACGCCCGAACCGCGCAGCGGTGAACCGGACTTCGCCGAGATCGTGACCGCCTGGGCCAGGACGACCGGCGAGGACATCAGCGGCGGCAGCCCGCTGTGGCTCAACGCCTTCGACGACGCCTCCTTCCAGACGACGCGTTACCTGATCGGCCGGGTCCTGCTGGCCGGGGACGCCGCCCACATCCAGATGCCGGTCGGCGGCATGGCGCTCAACCTCGGTCTACAGGACGCCGCAGAGCTCGGCCCGATCCTCGCCGCGCACACCACCGGTGCCGAGGACCGAAGCCCGCTGGACGACTACGACGAGCGCCGCGCCGTCGGCGCCCGCACCCTGACCCACATCGCGGCGCAGGCCCGGCTGTTGCTCGGCGGGCCGGAAGTAGACGCCCTGCGCACCGTGTTCGGCGAGCTGCTGGGCCTCGACGCGGTGCGCGGACATCTCGCCCGCACCATCGTCGGCCTGCCCGTCCGGCCCGCATCCACTCCTTCCTGACCCCGTATCCCCTTCCACGCCACACACCGAGGAGACCACCCATGGAGAAGCTCAACGGCAAGACCGCACTCGTCACCGGCTCCAGCCGGGGCATCGGCCGGGCCACGGCCGTCGGCCTGGCCCAGGAAGGCGCTCTGGTCGCCGTGCACTACGCCCACGACGAGCAGGCCGCCCAGGAGACCGTCGAACTCATTGAGAAAGACGGGGGACGCGCCTTCACCCTGCGGGCCGAACTGGGCGTGCCCGGCGACATCCACGAGCTCTTCCTCGGCCTGGAGAAGGGTCTGAAGGACCGCACGGGACACACCACCCTGGACATCCTGGTCAACAACGCCGGGGAGACATCGGCCATGGGGACCGCACCCGAGGACGTGACACCCGAGGAGTTCGACAAGCTGTTCGCGGTGAACGCCAAGGCACCCTTCTTCATCGCCCAGCGTGCCCTCGGCCTCATCCCCGACGGGGGCCGCATCATCAACATCTCCTCCGGCCTGACCAGGTTCGCGAACCCCTCACAGACCGCCTACGCGATGACCAAGGGCGCCATCGAGCAGCTCTCCCTGCACTTCGCGCGGCACCTCGCCCCGCGGCGCATCACCGTCAACAGCGTCGCCCCGGGCATCACGAACAACGGCAGCGAGATCTTCGACATCCCCGAAGCCGTGGAGCAGATGGCCCAGCTGTCGGCGTTCAAGCGGGTGGGTGACGCCAAGGACATCGCCGACGTGGTGGTCTTCCTCGCCACCGACGAGGCCCGCTGGGTGACCGGTGCCTTCCTGGACGCCACGGGCGGCACTCTCCTCGGCTAGCGCCCGCCCCCCCTGCTCCCGCGCCGCATCGAACGGAGGTGGCTCCCCCATGCCCGCTCCCACGTCCACGAACGCCGTGAACTCCCCGCCGAGCCTGGACCGGCACCAGTGGTCCCTGCTCTTCGTGCTCGCGGCGAACATGCTCATCGACAGCCTGGAGCTGGCGACCGTCCTGGTCGTACTGCCCTCGGCCGGCACGGCGCTCGCAGCCCCTTTGTGGGCCCAGTTGTGGGTGCTGGCGGGGTTCCCGGCCGGATTCGCCCTCGGCCTGGTCCTCGGGGGCCGGATCACGGCTCGGTGGGGCAGGCGCCGAGTCTTCCTCGCGGCTCTCGTCGGCTACCTCATGGCCGCCCTGATCGCCGGGCTGGCCGCGGTAAGCGCTGTGCTGACCGCAGCCCAGGTCGCCAAAGGATGCTGTGCGGCGCTCACCGCCCCCGTCGGCCTGGCCATCATCGGCAGCACCTTCCCGGAAGGGCCTCGGCGGCGTCAGGCGGTCACCGTTTACGCACTGTTCGGCGCGGCCGGGTCCACGACCGGGCTCCTGCTCGCCGGGGCGCTCACGGGCGTGAGCTGGCGACTGCCCCTGCTCGTGCCCGTACCGGTGGTCGTCCTCCTCCTGGTGATCGCCCGGCGAAGGCTCCCCCGCGACATCGCGGCCCCGCCGCAGCCGTCGGTGCCTGTCCGCGAGGTGGTACGCGACCGCCTGCTGCTGCGCTCCGCCTTCGGAGCCGCCGCACTCAACGGAACTTTCATGAGCCTGCTCTTCCTGATCAACGTGCGGCTCCAGGCCACAGCGGGCCGGCCGCCCTGGCAGGCCGCGCTGATCTGCCTGCCGACCTGTCTGCCGCTGGTGGCTGGCCCCTTCTTCGCGCCACGCCTCATCTCCCGGTTCGGCACCCGGCTGCCGATCGCGCTCGGCGCGACGGCGGCGCTGACCGGCTACGCCCTGTGCCTGTGGCACCTGGAGCCGGCCCGCCTCGGCGCGTGGCTGGTACCCGCGGTGTTCCTGGTCGGGATCGGTCTCGCCCTCTCCTTTGCACCTCTCAACGTGCAGGCGGTGTCCGCTGCCACGCCCCGGACGCGGGGACGGTCCGCCCAGGTGTTCCAGACAGCCGTGCAGCTCGGAGCCGTCGCCCTGCTACCGGCGGTCACCGCACTGCTGGCGAGGGCCGACGGCTACCGGTCGGCCCTGCTGCTGGTCGTCGCCGTATCGGCCGCGGGGCTGCTCCTGGCGCTCAGCGGTCCGCTGCGCCGACCCGCACCGGCCGGCGGGCGGTGACACCGGCTCTCCGCGCCGCTTCCTCGGTTCCCCCACCCCTGTCCCTGAAAGGATCGCCATGTCCGACCGACCCGTTCGACTCGCCGTCATCACGGGCAGTACCCGGCCCCAGCGACTCAGCGCCACCGTGGCCGCCTGGTTCGTCGAGCAAGCACTCGTGCGTGCGGACCTCGCGCTGGACGTCATCGACCTGGCCGATGTCTCCCTGCCCGTGGACGGACCGGTCCTCGACCCGGCTCCTCGGGCCAGGGAGCAACTGGCGATCACCGGTCACCGGTTGGCGGACGCCGAGGCGTTCGTCGTGGTGACGCCCGAGTACAACCACAGCTTTCCGGCAGTGCTGAAGAACTTCGTCGACTGGCACCTCACCGAGTGGCGGGCCAAGCCGGTGGGCTTCGTCAGCCACGGCGGAGGTGTCGGCGGCGGGCTGCGCGCGGTAGAGCAGTTGCGGCAGGTCTTCGCCGAGCTGCACGCCGTAACCGTTCGCGACACCGTCAGCTTCCACGGGGGAGAGGCCGCGTTCGACGAGGAGGGCAACCCCCGGGACGCCGACGGCTGCAGCGCCGCCGCCAAGACGATGCTCGACCAGATCCTCTGGTGGGCGACGGCGCTGCGGGACGCCAGAGCCCGCCGCCCTTACGCGGCCTGACCCGCCGTGCCCGAGGAGACCACCGCGGTTCCCCGTCCGGAACGCGCGCCCGAGACGGTCACCCGGAAGCCCCCCCCGATGTGGCTGCTGGCCGGCGAGAACGAGGACGACTTCGACGAACCCTCGGTCTGCCGGGGTTTCGACTGACCCGCCGCCACGCCCCAAGTCCTCATCGTTGCGCGAGCCCTCGTGTGGAGTGAAAGATGTCGCTAGCAACCGACCCGGCCCCCGACCTCGGCCGTCCCGATGCGGCAACGGTCCTCGTCACCGTCGTCGAGACCGGGAGCGCGCAGGGCCGGACAGCCGCCGCCCAGGCCGTCGCCGACCACTGGCTGGCGGCGCCGTGGCCCGAAGGCCTGCTCTCCCTCACCTGCTTCACCAGTCTCGAAGACCACCTGCTGCTGCTCTACGCGCAGTGGGAGCCCGGCGCCACGCCGCACGCCGCGCCCGCGGACGACGCCTCCCTCTCCCGCGCGACGGCCGGACTCGCGGACACGGTCCGGATCCACCCGTCGGTCGACTACGTGGTGCACCGCAGCACGGTCGCCGATCACACGGCGGCGCCCGCCTTCTTCTCCGTTGACGCGTTCCGAACCACCGGGCGCGAGGCCACCCACGCCTGGATGGACCGGGCGCTGGCCCTGGAGGCCGAGGCGGGCGCCCACACGGCCCCCGGCGCGGTCTCGGGCCACCTCCACGTCAGCGGTGACGGGGCCCGCATGCTCAACCTCTCCGGATGGGTCTCGCCCGCCGCGCACGCCGAGTTCCTCGCCGGCGGGGCACTGCGCCAGGTGTTCGAAGCCCTGGGCAGCCCCGGCACTCCCTGCGTGGGCAGCAGCGGATACCGCCTGCACACCAGCCTCACCGCCCCGTCCGCACCGCGCTGAGCCCTTCCACAGACAGGTGGTCACCATGACAGAAACACGTATCACGCTGGTCACCGGCGCCAACAAGGGCCTCGGACTCCAGACGGCCCGCTCGCTCGTGGCGGCGGGACACACGGTCTACCTCGGGGCCCGCGACGCGCGGCGCGGACAGGAGGCCGCCTCGGCCATCGGCGCCCGCCCACTGCTGCTCGACGTCACCAGCGACGAGTCCGTGGCGGCCGCCGCGGCACTCGTCGAACGGGAGAGCGGCCGTCTGGACGTCCTGGTTAACAACGCCGGCGTCGGCGGAACCTACAAGGAAGCGAACGAGATCACCGCGGCGGACATGATCGAGGTGTACGACACCAACGTCTTCGGTGTCGTCCGCGTCATGCGAGCCTTCCTCCCGCTGCTGCTGGCCGGCAAGCGTCCAGCCGTCGTCAACGTCAGCAGCGGCATGGGATCCCTCGCCGTCACCAGCGATCCCGACCGCTTCGAATCGGCCCTGGTCCTGCCCGCGTACACGTCGTCCAAGACCGCCCTCAACATGCTCACCTCGCAGTACGCCAAGGCTTTCCCCGGCATCCGGATCAACGCGGTCGACCCCGGGTTCACCGCCACGGACATCAACGGGCATCAGGGCACCCGGACCGTCGAGGAGGGCGCGGAGATCATCGTCCGGACGGCCGCCGCCGTCACGGACGACACCACGGGCGGCTTTCTCGACTCCCGCGGCGTCGTCCCCTGGTGACGACGCCCACCCCATCCGCCATCCGACTCCCGAGGTGACACCCACATGGACACCACCACCAGCTCCACCGCACCGGTCCGGGTCCGGGCCCCGCGCGGGCTTCCGCTGCTCGGTCATCTCCCGTTCTTGTCCAAACGCCCGCTGACCTTCTTCGAAGAGCTGCGCGGCCACGGGGACATCGTGGACTGGCGGGTCGGCCGCACCCCCGCGGTCTTCCTGTTCCGGCCCGACGACATCCAGGAACTGCTGGGCGGCGTCGAAACGACCTTCCGGCACGCAGACCGGGCCTGGGGATTCAAACTCCTCCTCGGCGACGGGCTGATCAACACGGTGGGCGCGGACTGGCGCCGTAAACGCGCTCTCGTCCAGCCGGCTGTACGACCGCGTCAGGTCCGGGGCTACACCGCGACCATGGCCGAGTGCGCCGCGCAGGCCGCCGAGCGGTGGAAGCCCGGAGACCGGGTCGACGTCCGGCAGGAGATGGCCGCGCTCACCCAGCGCATCGCCGTCCGCACCCTGTTCGGCGCCGACAGCGCGGGCCGGGAGGCGGTGATCGGCACGGCCATGGAGATCGCCCAGCAGGAGATCGGCGCCGAGCTGCACGGAGTGACGGGGATGCTGCCGCCCTGGGTTCCCACACCGGGGCGCCGCCGGCTGAGGGCGGCCGTCGCCCAGATCGACGCGGAGGTGGGCCGGCTGATCGCCGAGGGCGCGGCGGCAGGCGAGGAACGCGACGACCTGCTCAGCCGGCTGATGGCGGCCCGCGACGAAAACGGTGTGGCCCTGACCGCCAAGGAGCTGCGCGACGAGGCCGTCACCCTGTATGTGGCCGGGCACGAGACGACGGCCACCGCACTCACCTGGACGTGGTATCTGCTGTCGCACCACCCGGAGGTGCGGGCACGGCTCACGGAGGAACTGGACAGGGTGCTCGGTGGCCGGACCCCCGCCTACGAGGACTACCAGGAGCTGCGGTACGCGCAGCAGGTGATCAAGGAGAGCCTGCGGGTCTTCCCCGTGGTGTGGGTCGTCACCGCCGTCGCCGACACCGGCGCCTCGATCGCGGGCCACCCGATCGACGAGGGCACGATGGTCTGGACGAGCCCCTGGGCGACGCACCGCGACCCGCGCTGGTTCACCGACCCCGAGACGTTCCGCCCCGAACGCTGGGACGAGAACGCCGAGCCGAAGGTGCCCGACCACGCCTGGTACCCCTTCGGGGGCGGCCCCCGCACCTGCCTCGGGGTGCGCTTCGCCATGGTCGAGGCGGTGGTCGTCCTCGCCACGATCGCCCAGCGACTCCACCTGGACGTCGGACACGAGAAGACCGACCCCCAGGCTCAGTTCACCCTCCAGCCCGCAGGACCCGTCGTGGCCACCGTGCGGGAGACGGGGCAGTGAGCACCGCGGTGACCCATCAACCGGAGACAAGGATGAGGCAGTGGAATTCACGGACGCCGAGCTGACGAAGCAACCCGTCGGCTACTGGACCCTCGCGGCCCGCGAGGTGATCGAAGGGCATATCAACCGCCGGCTCGGCGAGTTGGGCATCAGGCAGCCGCACTGGTGGACCCTCTACCGCGTGGGAGAGACCGAGGAGGGCCTCACCCAGGACGAGTTGATCGAGCGCATGCGTCACACCCGTCCATACGTGGACGCCGTGGACACCGTGCTGCCCGCGGCCCAGGACCTCCTCGGCTCCGGGCATCTGACCCTCACAGACGGCCGACGCCTCCAGCTCACGGAGCCGGGCCGGGAGATGCGTGGGCAGCTGATCGAACTGCTGCCGAAGGTGCTCGGAGAGATCCACGAAGGTATCGACGACAAGGACTACATCACCACCGTGAAAGTGCTGCGGCGGATGATCCGCAACGTCGGCGGCAACGCCGACTTCCACTGAGCCGGCACTCCCGCATTCATCACAGGGGATATCACCATGTCACCGCACCTGTCGGACCCGCGGGCCGGCGCCGATCCCGCTTCCCCGATCGCCGTGGTCGGCCTCTCCTGCCGCCTGCCCGGGGCACCCGACCTCGCCGCCTTCTGGGCCGCTCTGCGAGACGGCCGGGAGATGATCGGTGAAACGCCGTCCGCCCGCTGGAACGCCGACGCCTTCCACGACCCGGAACGCAACGCACCCGGCAAGATCATCACCTCGCGTGGCGGTTTCCTCGACGACATCGACATGTTCGACGCCGCGTTCTTCGAGGTCTCGCCCCGCGAGGGCGCCCTGGAGGGCGAGATCACCGATCACCTCGGATACGAGAAGCACGACGCCGAGGGCAGGGGCAGCGGCAACTCCCGCAACGGGACGCGTGCGAAGACGGTGCTGACCGATGTCGGACCGGTCGAGGTCAAGGTCCCCCGGGACGTGGCCGGTTCGTTCGAGCCGCAGATCCTCAAGAAGCGGCAGCGGCGCCTGTCCGGGGTGGACGAGATGGTGCTGTCGCTGTCGGCGAAGGGGCTGACGCACGGGGAGATCTCCGCGCATCTGTCCTGGACTTCGACCCGAAGGTGACGGGGATCGCCTCGCAGCCGTTCTGGCTGCACTGGCACGACGGCGAACGAGAACGTCGGCACGCCCCGGACTACTTCGCCCGCCACGCGGATGGCTCGGCGGCGGTCATCGACGTCCGCGCGGATGAGCGGATCGAGCCGAAGGACGCGGAAGCGTTCGAGGTGACGCGGCTGGCCTGCGCTCAGGCCGGGTGGGGGTTCGAGCGGGTCGGGACGCCGGAGGCGGTGCTGCTGGCGAATGTGCGGTGGCTGTCGCGCTACCGGCACCCGCGGTGCCTGCACCGCCCGGTTGCCGACCGGCTGCGGGAGGTCTTCCGCCAGATGATCGTCTACCACCTGGCCAGTCGGTGCGGGTTACGGCCCGCCGACATCGTCTTGTCCCAGGTGTGATTGCGGGGTTGATAGTTGATGCGGTGGGTGGGGTGTGAGCTGGGGTGTTGAGGGTTTTCTGAGAAGGGAGTAGGTGCTTTCGGGGGGTGCTTAGCGGTGGTGGGCGGGGCGTCTGGCCTGGGGTTATTCGTGGTTGGTTGATAACGGTGGTGTGGTGTTGGTGATGGTCTCCGGTATCTAAAGGGCTGGTGCGGGTTTGTGCTGGTCAGCGGTCTGCTGTGTGGCCGGGGGCTGTCGGTGGGCGGGGTTATGTCGTTGTTGGCGGGTGGGGGTTGCGCCGGTCCAGTACAGGGCGGTGTCGATATGGGTGTAGCTCGTTCTCTGGGAAGAGTGCCGGTCAGTCGGTGAGGGCGTAGTTGTGCTGGTCAGGGCTTGTTTCCGGGGCGGGGTAGAGGCGGTCGTGTTCGGCGTGGAGGTGGTAGGTCCAGTACGTGTCGAAGTCGCCGTTGTCGATCAGGGCCCGGAGGCGGAGGATCGCTTCGGCACCGGGCAGGCCCCAGCGGGAGCCGGTGATCTCTAAGCGGTCGGCGACGATGTGACGCGCCGCTCCCTCGATCGCGCCGGTGGCGATGGGCCAGCCGGCTTGGAGGGCGGTGTCGTAGCGGAGTTGATCGAGGTGCCCGGTGAGGTAGCGCACGCACTTGTCGATCGCTTCGCGTTTGCCTGCCTGAAGGCCGGCCTGGTCGGCCTTCAGGGTCATCTCGGCGGCCGCGCGGGCGGCCTGGCCGTGCAGGATCGTGGTCAGCTGCGCGCCGACCCAGGCTTCGGCCTCGGGGGTGCCGGGTTGGTGCAGGGCGTGCGCAGCGGCCCAGCAGTACTCCGACACATGCACGAAGTCGAGCAGGACGTTGAGCTCGATGCCACGGCGGTCGGCCTCGGCGTGCAGGAGGTCGAGTTGGTGGCGGGCACCGTCGACCAGCGCGACCCAGCAGCGTCGGTGGTGTGGGTCGCGGTCTTCTGCCTGGTCGAAGGCGTCACACACGACACGGTCGGTGTCCTGGACCACGGACGCGGTCAGCCACTTCGCTCGCGCCACGGGTCCTTTGCGGCGCTCACGCTGTCCGCTGCGCCCGTCGGGCGGGGCGATGATGTCGTGCGGGCGGCGGGGGGCCGGATCCGCGTCGAAGACACAGGCCAGGGTCGCCACACCGGTAGGCCGCCCGCGAGGTGCCTGCTTGTGCAGGTCCTTTTCGGGCGGCCCCCGGTCCGAACCACGCGGGCATCTTTCGATGCACGTGGCTCTCCAGTGACTATTCCGTTGATTTCGCGGCGGGTTGCTGCACGTGGATGGCCTGGTGGCAGGTGGTGCAGACCACGAGGGTCTTCCTGCGCATTCGGGCCATGAGCTGCGCCCACGCGGGCTGTGATCGCCCCGGTTGTGTCAGGTCGGCGAGTTTCCGAACTTGGTGGACTTCCACCATCGTCTTCTGCTCGCACCACTCACACCGGCCCGCCCGGAGCCGAGAAATCAACTCGTTTTGGCGGATGGCCGGGGCTGGTCGGCGGTCGATAAGGACCGCCCTCTTCTGCCTTTTCAGGGGGATGCCGCCGAACCGGGCGACTCGTGGTTTCCTACCAGGGCGTTTGACGCTGGCCTGGAAGCAGGTGCGTGGTCCGTGTGGGGTCTCGATCGTGGCCTTGTACTTGCGTGCCATTTTCGACACCGTCGAACCATGCTTGGCGGCCAGCGTCTTGAGCATCGAGGTCTTGGCGACCCATTCCAACCGGCTCAGTCTCCAGACGTCGCCGGCCATCATGTAGTACTGGATCAGACCCCGGTACTCAGCCCCGTATCTGCTGATGATCATGAGGTCGTCATGGTTCATCAACTCGGGACGCCGCTCGGGTTTTCCGCGCTTCAGGTAGGCGGTGCACTTGGCCTTGATCACCGACCGTGGAACGCGCAGCCCGATGGTTCCGTTGACCGTTGGACGGTCGCGGCTGTGCTGGACGGTGATCTCGTAGCCGAGGAACATCGCGGCTTTCGTTCGGCCGTGGGTAATCACGGTCTTGCCCTCGTTCAGTTCCAGCTTGAGATCGTCTCGCAGGAACGCCGCGAGGCGAGCCTTGATCTCTTCGGCTTCGGCCTTGGGTCCGGCGAACCCGAGGAGGTGGTCGTCGGCGTATCGGACGTAACGCAGCCGCCGGTAGCCGGGATCTTGTGGATCTCGACAAGGCAGGCCACGCTGCTGCTTCCACAGCTCCCGCACCACGGTTCGGTCACCGCGTTTTCGAGCACGCCACATCGCCTGGGCCATCTTGAAGTACGCGGGATTGTTCGTCCTGCGCTTTCCTCGGGTGTACTCAGGAATCAGCACTGTCTCGACAAATTTGTCCAGCCGGTCCATATAAATGTTGGATAGAATGGGTGAGACCACGCCACCCTGCGGAGCACCGCTGAGCGTCGCATTCCATACCCAATCCTCCAGATATCCGGCTTGCAGCATCTGTTTGATGAGCCGGAGGAACCGGTTATCGTGAATTTTATCCCCGAGGATCGTAAGCATCGTCCTATGGTCGAGACTCCCGAAACAGTCGGAAATGTCACCCTCGATAAACCAGGTCGTCCCCGCCCATGTTTCTGCCACCTCAGTGAGGGCAGTGTGGCAGCCGCGGCGGGGACGGAAACCGTGTGAACGGTCAGAGAAACGTGGCTCGTAGTACGCTTCCAAAAGGAGGCGGATTGCTTCACCGACGAGTTTATCTGTCCAGGACGGCAGGCCAAGAGGTCTTACTTTCCCATTCTTCTTGGGAATGTAGATCCGTTTGGCTGGTTCGAATCGATAGCGTTCGTGACGCAACGCGTCGATGACGCGCCCGATCTTGACCATGGACATACCGTCCGCGGTTTCCCCTGTGGTCCCGGGCGTCATTGCTCCCTGGTTGGAGTACAGGCGCCCGTAGGCCAGCAGATACAGGCTCGGGTTGAACAGTTGGCGATACAGCTCGTTGCAAGGCAGGTCACGCCTGCCGCGATCACGGAGGACATTCAGTACCGTTTCGGCTGTCTGCATTACGCGTACCTCCCGGGCTTTGAATATCCGATCACCTGGCCCCCTTCGCCCTGTTGACGGCCTTCCCGTCACCCTTGGCAGGTCGTTACTCCTGCGACTACTACGAGGCCTCTGTCACCGTAGGGCTCGCGCCCCTTAGGTCAACGTCGCTTCCTTGATCGTTTCAGGATGACTGCGGTCGTGGTGTGAGTGGGTGGAGCTGGAGGGTGTAGGTGACGCGTTCGGTGGCGGGTTGA